>NZ_JBBIRC010000025.1:0-23971 GCF_037442045.1 Ferroplasma sp.
CAATAAGGCTGAATTCTGATGAAATTAAAATACAGTCACGTGTCTCATCTGGAGTTAAGCTCATAAATGTGGACGACGATGATCTTGTTGTTGCAGCATCCGTGCTTTGACATAAATATCTTAATTAATATGATTTTTAATTTTTTAAATATTCCTATTACCTAATAAATAAAAACCAACAATGTACTATTTTGGATAATGTCATATTCTGTATTAATATTTAAATTCCAATAATTATATATTAAAGAATGTTTCCTTTTCTAATGTTTTCTATTAATTTCACAACATTATCAAAATATGAGGACTCTATAAAGAACTCAAAGCCGTCCCTGGAAATCATTAACTGCGATATTTTAATGTAATTCAGTGCGACCATCTTTAAAAATGCCTGAACAGCTTCATCTTCATCTATGCCATTTTCTATTATTATATTTATTTCTATATATTCACCGTACTGTTTGATATTGCTTCCTGAAACATTTTTTAAGTCTTTTGTCATAACCCAGATAATTCCATTGTCAGGCATAATTCGAATTGCCCTGGAAACAGGAACATATTTTTTAATATTTTCTATTGTAAAATCACATGAAATTAAATACAAACCTGTAATTATTTCTATTTTCATCGCTTTAAATGGATTACGTTTTGAATTTTGATTTGAATGGTATATTTTTCTCAATATAGTTGAAATAGTGTTAACTTTGGGTAAATAGCCATATCTCCTGTTTACCTCTTTCTGAATAAATCTTGAAATTGAATTGTAATTTGCCATGCCGGTATTTATCATCCATACATAGGCTTTCATATCATCAAGGACTTTAAAAACATCTTCAGTGATATTTCCCTTTTTAGGGACTTTTACGTAATGTTCTGATAAATTCCTGTCCATCCATTTATTAATCATATTTTTGTATTTAATATGTTTGTTTTGAATAATTTTATATGAATACGATAAACAATTAGTCACTGTAAGAGATTGAATGCTTAAATTTATATTAAAATATATTTTTTAAGATTAAATATATAAAATAATCTCAAATAGGACTAATTTATATATAATAATCCAATTTACTATATATGTACATTTCAATAATAGAATTTATTTTTCTTGGAATAATTGTTGGCTCCCTTACGGGGATTCTGGGATCCAGCGGAGTTGTTGCAGTTGTTCCTGCATTGATTATAATCAATTCAGTTGTACCACAGTATGCTATCGGTACAAGCCTGTTGATTGACGTAATCACATCTGCAATTGTTGCATTTATATATTATAAAAACGGCAAAGTCGATATCAAAAAAGGCATGCCCATGATAATAGGTGCTATTATTGGCTCCCAGATTGGAGTACGAATTGCCTTTTCTATTCCCCCGGATTATATAAAATATGCCTTTGCAGTATTTATTTTACTTACCGGTATATACAGTTTATTAAAGAAAAAAGATTTGCAAAATAAGAAGGCAGTAAACCTGAATTATCTTGAAATCATAGGAATTACAATTCCAGTAGGTCTGGCTACCGGTATAGTGGGAGCGAGCGGTGGCATTATGTTTTTGATAATATCCTTAATTGTCCTGAAACTGGATATAAAAACTGCTGTTGGCACAGCCACATTTTCCATGACGATTTCAGCACTCTCAGGCTCACTGGGTTATTTGGTCTTCGGCAAGATTCTGTTGTTTGCATCTGTAATAATTGGTGTGGTTTCCATAATTTCCGGATATTATTTTGCCAAAATTGGAAACCGGCTGAAACCAGAAAACACGCGTAAAATTTTGGGAATAACATTTATCCTGATAGGCGCAGTTCAATTAATATTATAGGTGATTAAAATGAACAAAAAATGGGTTATATTGATAATAATGAGCATATCGGAACTTATGGTAATGAGCCTGTGGTTCAGTGCCTCTGCAATTGCCCCGCAACTTGCAGTAACCTGGAAGATTCGTGGAGCCGATGTTATAGTGGTTACATTAATGGTCCAGATAGGTTTTGTATTCGGTTCCCTATTAAGTGCATCTATAGGGCTGGCGGATCTTATTAATCCGAGATATTTATTTACTTTATCTGCTATATTATCTGCTTTTATGAATATACTTTTTGTGGTAATGTACCACTATTTTGTGATTGAGCTTATATTAATGTTTTTAACAGGTGCATTGATGGCAGGGATATATCCAGTATCTGTAATGGTTGTATCTGCATGGTTTCCCCGTGGAAAAGGGCTGGCAATAGGCATTGTTATAGCCGGGCTCACACTTGGCACTGCGCTTCCCCATGCAATATTAAGCCTTCCATTTATACGTCACTGGCAATATTTAATGGAATTTTCATCTTTACTTTCCGTTATTGGGGGGATACTGGTATACAGTGTGCTTAAGAATTATAGCAAAAAAATAAAAGCCAATAAATTCGAATTTAAGATGGTGGGCAGGATAATAAGAAATAAATCCTTGATGAAAGCCAATACAGGATATTTTGGCCATATGTGGGAGCTCTATGCAATGTGGGCATGGATGCCAGTATTTCTCATATCAAGTTTCTCATTTTATTATTCAGGAAGGTCACTTTTGTACATAGCCGGGATTTCAAGCTTTGCAATTATCGGAATGTCTGGAGTTGTAGGTTCAATACTTGGCGGAATAATTTCTGACAGAATAGGAAGAACGTTCTCCACTTCCATCTATATGGGAATCAGTGGAACTCTCTCAATATTAATAGGTTTTACTTATGGCTATATACCAGTTATTACCATAATCGCAGGTATTGTCTGGGGGATAACAGTTATAGCAGATTCTGCGCAATTTTCGACGGCAGTTACGGAACTTGCAGATGAAAGTATAAGAGGAAGTGCCTTAACATTTCAAATGGCAATTGGATTTCTGATTACGATAGCTTCAATATATTTAATAGGAGTTATAAAAGAAATGTATGGATGGCACTGGGCATTTTCCATATTATCTCTGGGACCTGCAATTGGCATAATAGCAATGTTATCTCTCAGGAAAGACCATGATGCATACCTTATGTGTAATGGTTTGAAATAAACATTTTTTAACAATTTCATAGCTATGTTATAGTATATACTATTAACACAGTGCCTGAATATAATATTCGGGCACAATATTATGTAAAACATTTATGCCAAATCAATTGTTAGATCACTATAGTTTTTCTGCACACATATTGGCAAATAACACCTATCAGGAACCAAATGATGCACGTTAATTGAACGAAAAGGATATCCCATAAATCAGGAATCATATGTAGAGAAGTTGTAATTTTACTTTCATATGAAGAATGGAAAGATTATTGCCAGGTTCCAATTAATCCTGTGACAGTATTTAATTTACATTTATTCTTTATTTTACAATCTCAAATACATTATAAAGATATTACATCGCAGTTCACTCATATTGTTATGTAAAAATATAAAAAAATATCAAATCAAGACCCAGTGAGGCAGGATATCGCATATAATAAAAATAAATATCTTCAAAATATTTGGGGAATAAATTATGAAATCTCTTTTCCTATATTATTATAAAGAATTTCAATATTTTTTAAAATATCCTTCTCCTTTAGATTAAATTTATCGTATTCGGCAATTTCGAAATATGCTATTTTTGTTTTATTATTTTCTTCATATATTAATAATTTCAATGGCAATTCAAGTCCCATAAAACGTGAATCCTGCATTAATAATGTTCCTGCTTTTGGATTTCCAAAAACAAGCAATACTGTATTTTCTAAATTTAAACCTGCCTTATGAGCAGCTTCTGCATGATCGATGGTGCATAATATTTTAAAATCTTTACTTTCCAGATAGTTTTTCAGCACTTTAATGGTTTCTTCGAAATTATACTTGCTTTGTTTAGATATTATCTTTTCCATAGTAGTAAATAAAAATATACTATTTAATTAATTCTATAATCTGGACAATTCACTTTAAAAAATGGTTCAAGGAAATGAATAATAAATGGCTTTTCGGCATTTATATTTTACAGTATTAATCATACTGGCATTATATACAATTTAACAGGAAAAACAATTGCCAATTTATATCTATGAAAATAGAATTGTTCTGGGCAGGGAATTCAAAGAAAAATATGAACATAAACATAAATCAATTTGCCAATCCTGTAAATGGCCTGGTGGACAGAACATAAATAGATATAAAAAGCAGTGATATTATGAAACTATAATAGCATCATAAAAAATTAATTTGTTTCAAGATAATTATTTCGAAGATGAACATAAGAAGTTTTATAAAATACATTGGAATTAACAATAATGGAAGTTTCTCTTGTTGGTTTGGGGCACATAGGAAAGGCTGTTGTTGGTATTTTAAATGAAAATCATGAATATTTTAAAAGCAAATTTGGTGCAGATATAAAGGTTATTTCAGTATCAGATTCAAAAACCACTATTTATGACAAAAACGGGCTTAATCTGGATAAAGTTTTAATGTACAAAGAAAGAAAAGAACTGGATGAACTTGGTGATTCAATAAAGAGAGACGAAATTTATTCTTTAAATTCTCATATAATAGTGGATATGTCACCTGCAACAAAGGATGGCATGGAAGGAATGCAGATGTATCAAAAGTCCTTTGAAAGTGGGAAGCATATAGTAACTTCAAACAAGGCTCCTCTTGCACTGCACTGGAAAGAAATTATGGAATCTTCAATTAAAAACAAGAAAAAAATATTGTACGAATCTGCTGTTGGTGGGGGAGTTCCTCTTTTTAACCTGAATAAATATTCACTGAAATCATCCAAACTTCTTGAATTTAAAGGTCAGGTAAGTTCAACAATTAATTATGTCCTCAATCAATTAATAGCAGGTGTTGATTTTAAAGAAGCAATTAAAACCGCACAGAATATGGGAATCGCAGAAACAGATTACCATGACGATACCAATGGCATGGATGGGGCCAGAAAAACTGTTATAATAGCCAATGCCCTTCTCGGCCGTGACTATACATTAAAAGACGTTGAATATGAGGGAATAGAAAATCTGGATAACCTTAATTATATGAAAAACTCTGGTGAAATATATAGAGTTCTTTCACATATTACAACGGATTCAAAGCCTGTGGTTGAATCAAAAATATTTACTATAAAGCAAAACGATTCATTTGCTTCCATGGATGCATTATCAATGGGCTATCTGGAACAAACAGACAATAATGACGATTTAACTGTATTCGAAAAACATGACGGCCCACTGGAAACAGCAGCTCAGGTTGTAAATGATATACTATTATTATCATAAATTTTAAATGAATATAAAAAACGCTCCAAGTATTCCAGTAAATAAAAAGAATATAAACCACATAATTATTTCTGCTATTGCAAGAATAAAGCTTCTTCCAAGGCTAATATTATATATTGAACTGTACGCATATAAAAGAATCAAAAGTGTTAAAAGGAATGAAATAAGATTGCCAAAGGCAGCAAGTGGCGCAAACATGAAATGGAGAACAAATGCAATAAATATGATTATTATTGCAGTTATTATTGTGGCTGCTATGGCATTCCCAAAATTGGCAGTCCTTTTATTGACAACTACAATTGATGCAAAGTACATGGGCAACGATAGCAGTATTATCGCAATGATAACCCCAATAATGGCTAATAATAGAAACATAGCACAGTATGCAAAAATAAGCTATTAAATATTTTTATTAAACTATATTTACTAACGGAAAATCTCGACATCAGGTTCTGTGAATAGCTGAACTATAACAATATTTCAGAGATTATTCTCCTGTTCCTCACTTCCTAAATCTTTTATAAATAAATGGAATCATATAAAAACAACTTGATTGTATAATAATTTAAAGAAATATGTCATCACCAGTGAAGTCACCTGAAAAATCAATTATATCCTGATTTTTAATTTTTTGAGTCTTATATTTTGTTTTAATTTCTGCTTCAAGTGAATTAAAGAAGTAGCAAAAATATAGATTTTTGATCACTGCTTGATTTTTTATAATCTGCAATTCTACTTTCCTGTAAATGTTATTTTTTGTATATACACCTAAGAATTGAAATTTAGCCTTTTTAAAGGTTTTATTGATTGCAAGTTGTTTTTGAATTTTATTATTAATATTATTATTGTTTACATGTAACGCTTTATAATTTTTTTTATATCAGCATAGAAAATTGTAACAATTTTTATATTTATTAAATCCAAGTATATATTTTTTAGAACTTTATATACATTTTATTTGCCAGTTTTAACTTTAATTAAAACTTTATATTCAGTATTTGGTCTTATAAAGTTATTAATTACGGCAGTTTCACTATTTTTAAATTCCTTATTATGCTTCAATTAGACGATTTTATTCGCATCAAAGCAGTTTATCTCCTTTTGAGCAAAGCCGTTATTTAGCATTATATTTTTTATAAAAAACGCATCGTATTTCCCTTCAACTAAATAGATAATCTTATGCAAGTTATATTCCTCTTAAATCAAGCATTAAGTCGCTCATTGAGTTATAAGCTTCCTTGTAATTTATTTTACTAATTACAACTTCATCATCGATTTTATTCAGTTTTAATATAGATAAATTCTCCTTAAGAAAATTATAATATTCATCTGGAAAATTTTCGGTTTCTAAAAATCCATGTATCAAATCAATGCTGTGTGTAGTGATGTATAATTGTATATTAGATAATTTTGAAATATATACAAGATATCTAATAAATTCGTTAATATATCCAGGATGCATATGTACTTCCGGCTCCTCCATTAAAATCACACTGTTTTCTGGCTGATTATAGATATTAAGCAATAGCCCATTAAGGACTTTAAATCCATCTCCCATAGTATTTATGCTAACATCTTCCGGAATGCCGGATAATACAAGTTTGTAAAAATTAAATCTTTTTAGATTGGGACCAAGGTTATCTTCTTTAATAATTTCCTCCATTTTTAACGCCAAACTTTCCTTATTCTGATCATTCCTGATATTATTACTAAAGTTTTTACCATCTAGTATATTTAAAGGATTTCTTATAAAGGTTATATTTTATTTATGTTTTATGTTTGTTGTGGTTAAATTTTGACGGCGGGCATTCATGATTCAGAAATAACATGCAAATACACTCTTAAATCATTTTTTTTATCTCTAATATCAAGAACTTTATCTATTAATTTAATAATGAAATCTTTATATTTTTGACTGTAAATAATTGTATTTTTGCCGTCTCGTTTGATCTCTAAACAGGAATTAACTATATTATTTTGTTTCTCAGAATCAATTAATTTTTCTATCATGCTATTGTCACTGAGATACATTTCTATTATTTTGTTAACCTCTTTATCACGCATTAAAAACTTGTTTGTTTCTTTTAAATTTTCAGCTATATCTTGAACTTTGTGTTTTTTCATAATTTCAAGTTTTGGGATATTAAATGAAAGACTGGTTATTCCGTTCATCATCTGTTAACATTAAGGAAATTTTACCTTTATTATTCAGGTAATAATTAATAATTACAGATGGTGACATATCTTCAGAATCATATTCTTTTAAAATATCATTATTGAAAGTAAAGGAAATAGCCTCTAACAAAGATGTTTTTCCAGTATTATTTTTTCCAATGATCACATGAATTTTATCTGGATTAAAGTTAATATCTTGGAGTGCTTTGAATCCCGATATAGAAATCTTGCTGATATTCATATAAAGACATTTATTTTTTATTTATAAATAATTATATTGGTTATCAATTTTACAGCAAATTACTTACACTACCTTAACAGATTTTTTATCAAGCAACAAAGTAATATAATGCCCTTCAATTATAAAATATGAAAGCATCGATTATTGGAGCAGGCACAGTGGGGAAATCCATAGCAGAAGGCATAAAAAACGATTTTGAAGTTTCGCTCAGTTCAGGATCTTTTGAAAAACTTGAAAAATGGAATAATGGAAGGTTCAAAATATTCGACAATAATGTTGACAATGCAAAATACGGCGATGTTATCCTTTTAACGATAAAGCCAGGAATATCTGACTCTGTAATGGAAGAAATTAAGGATGCAGCAAAAGGCAAGCTGGTAATATCTTTTATGGCCGGTGTAACTCTTAATCATATTCAGGAGAAACTCAAAAATTCAATGGTAGCCCGTGGAATGCCAAGCATACCAATGCTTGTTCAGAAATCCGTCACAGCATACAGTTACAGGGAACTTGATAAAGAACATATTAATGTTTTAATAAAGGTTCTAAAAGGTTTTGGTTCTGCAATTGCAATCGACGAGGCTTATATGGATGCAGTAACCGGGTTGAGCGGCAGTGGGCCAGCTTATGTAGCCGTCATGGCAGATTCCATGATAAATGCAGGCATACTTGCAGGCATACCAAAGCAACAGGCACGGGAACTTGTAATAGACACATTCATAAATACAATGGCTTTAATGAAAGAAAAAGGGCTTTCTGCATCAGCTCTGAGAGATGAAGTAATGACTCCTGGTGGAACCACTGTTGCAGGATTATACGAAATGGAAAAGGCCAACACAAGAATAGGGATTATGAATGCAGTACTGGGTTCATATAGAAGATCACAGGAGCTGAGCAGGAATTCAAAAAATTAAATTTATTGAAATATTATTATAGTTTTACTCCATTATTTTACATGGAAACTGTTATCGACGCTACCAGGCTATTGCCAGGGGCCATAGCAACAAGAATATTATGTGATGCAGGATATAACATAATAAAACTGGAAGACACTGAAAAAGGAGACTATATGGATGAATTGTCCACAGGTGCCAGCAATTTTTTGAACCATGGCAAGAAAAGCATAAGCATAAACATGAAAATGGAGGAGGGCAGAAATATATTTTATAAAATCATTAAAAATGCATCTGTGTTTATTGAAAATTTTAAGGCTGGCATAACGGAAAGGCTTGGCATAAATTATGAAAAACTAATTGTAATCAATCCTGAACTTGTGTATTGTTCCATAAAAGGATATAGAAGCGATCCGGAACTTCCCGGGCATGATAATAATTTTACAGCCCTGTCAGGAATTGATCATGTACTTCCAGTTCAAATAGCAGATACGGGTTCAGGCATGTATGCTGCCTTTGAAATAGTTGATCATCTGAAAAATAAGGATTATTCTAAAATCACAGTTTATATGTCCGATATTCCATTATTATTCAATTCTTTTAGCTTATTCGCAGAAAATAACACATTAAATGGTGAATTCCCGAATTACAGAATTTATAACACGGAAAATGGAAAAATAGCACTTGGATGTGTTGAGCAGAAATTCTGGGATAATTTTTTAATGGCAATTAAAAGGCCAGATTTGAGTACAGGAAGGCTTGATCCTAAAATCAATTCTACTATTGAAAATATGTTACTATGCTATAAATCCGAACAAATAATAGAAATGGGAAGAAAATATTGTTTTCCAGTTTCAAGGATAAGAAACAGAAATGAAATCATTCATGAACTAAATTTTGGGGAATCCCCGAAACATGGTGAGAATACATTTGAAATTCTTAAAAATAATGGTTACAGCAAAATTGAAATTGAAAATTTTAAAAAAAATAAGGCTATAAAATAATTACATATCTTCCTGACCGAAGCCCATTATAAGAAGCACAAAGCCTACAAAGGCAAAGAAGAAGGATACCCAGCTTCCAATCTGATTAGGCCCTATATTTGCGTTGTATCTTGTAAACATATTATAGTCCAGAAATGTAGGAATAGAAATTATAAGAAATACAATACCTGTTACTATCATGTACTTCGAGCTTTTTTTCATTTTATCAAATGTTTCTTTTATCATATTAAAGCCACCCCTATTACAGCAAATGTAAATATATACAATATTACTGGAGCTATTACGGTCCTTGTAGATATTTTTCCATTTTTGGATCTGTTATGCATGAGTGATACGGCGAAAAGTATTATAGATAATATTACCAGCACAAGAGTTATGGCAAGCAAACCTTCTTCATATACGCCAAAGTTTCCGAATACCGGGGATATCATCTGAAATGGCTTTTCATTGTACATTGCTCCTATTGGCTTTATTAAAACCGCATATAAAATAAACGGCACACTACCAAACAGGTAAATTATCATCGAATAATAGTATAGATATATAGATTTTTTATCCATTTTAAACCCTCGCTTTTATTGTTCTCTGCAGCATCAAAAATATTATGGCGGCAAACAGAAACAGATTTATTACCAGCGTTATAGCCCACGCACTTTCATACCTGAATGGATGAACCTGTGTGAAATACCACATTACAGGATCAACCACAACAAGCTGAATTATTCCAATCAAATAAATTATATTAGTTGTTTTCACTTAACTCACCATCCCTTTTTGCAAATCTCATGGCATATACAGTAATGAACGATATGAAGGTTATAGACCACCATAAATCCATTGTCATCAACCTTGTCTGGCTTAATCCCGGTTGTGAATATCCCCAGACAGTCATTACAGAAAGCCCTATCAGGAGGAATATCCCAAATGCAGTAATCCACGGCCTTTCGAGAACGCCTTTATTGTGGTATCTGTCTATAAATGGAAGTATAAGTATGAATATCAGCATTCCAATAATTAGTGGAACACCACCAGTACTCAATCCAAATCCTGCAACATCCATTAATTTGTATACCGGAGTTATATACCAGTCAGGCACCGGAAAAGTTCCATAGGCCAGCGAACCATAAGCAAGAGTCAATTGTTGTGGGAATACTGCAGATATTATAAGTATAACACCAACCATAACTATTCCAGAAAAGGCTGCATACAGTAAATTTGTAGGAAACCATGGTATCATTTCGCCTTTTTTTGGCTTCTCGCTTGCCAGACCTGACCTTTCAAACAGCATGAAATGCACTCCAAATATTGCAAGCATCAATACAGAGAATACTGCAACGTGAAGAGCAAGCAGATGTGAAAACAGTGCAGGAGTAGTATAATTTCCAACGAGTATTGCCTCAAGCCAGTTTATGAGTACACCTGGAAGTATCCTGCCAAGAACACTTCTCTGCATAAACAGTATGCCTATATGGACAGCTGCCATTGCTATTGCAGTGTTTGCAAGCATGTACCCAAGTATTGCTGTAAATATCGTAAGCAGGAACAATACAACTCCAAGTATCCACTGAAGCCATCTCCATTTGCCTTTATATGAACCTACAAACCACTGCCTCATCATATGAAAATATACGAGCCCTATCATGGCATATGCCATATATAGATGTGATGTCAATATTATTGCACCAAAAGGCACATCAGATATGATATACAGCGTTGAATGATACGGGTCAACCTGGCTGTAATAAAAGAACAGTACAATTCCAGACACTATCTGATAAATCAGTGCTGTTGCAACCCATGCTCCGGTCCATTCATCCAGCTTATATCCTCTGCTTGTTACTGATTTGAATCCCAGCTTATACGACCCGTCTGGCAAATCCTTCTCTTCCTTCATTAGATCGGTTATATTATAATTGTTAGTTTCAGCTTTTTCCATTTAATTCACCTATGAGCTATTGTTTGATGTACTGCCTGAAAAGCTACCTTTCCATGTTCCTTCGTTGCTTACTACTGTTGTTCTGTAAAGTATTATCCCGGAACTGTTGCTGTTTAATCCAAGTGAAGACGTTGTAAGCGGAGTATAATTTGGTGAACTGATTGATGTAATATCTCCTGTTTGCATTGTAGAAGGGTACACTGTCGGTGTTCTTGATGTCCTTATTGCTGTTCCGCCCGTTAAATCCTCACTCTTTACCTGAGACCCATACGTTTCACCGCCAGGAAACTGGAGATGTGTCCTTATAACAGCGTTAGTAGAATTTATTCCATATGCATATATGCGGTTGCTGCTATCTGTTGCAAGCATAATCTGTGGCAATGAATGGTTTGCCGGGCTTGATGCTGGCCCATTATTGTAAAGGTTCCTTCCTCCCCATAAAGGATTGTACTGGCTTCCATGGCATTTGCAGTATATTAAGCCGTAGTCAGGCCACTGTGCCGGTGTCCCGGGTGCATTTGCCTGATATCCTATAAGTTTCGATTCAAAAGGTATGCTTTTTCCTGGATGGTAGTCAAGAAAAGGCGGAACACAGCCAAGGTGCTGACAAATTCCACTAACTGCAAGAATAGAATAATTTATCCCGTTATAATTTGTATAAATTATTCCATCCATCGGTGCATTACTTGATGGCGATACCGGAGCATAACCAGAAGAAGGGCTTGTCTTGGGTGTTGTAACTTTAACTCCTTTAAGAACTATCAAGAAATTCGGTTCATCCTGAAGTGGATAATTGAATACAAGTATTGGAGAAGATGTTGAACTAGGGCTTGCAGCAGCGTAATTAATTACATCTGTTGTTGTTATTCTGGTTCCACTTGGGTCTTCAAGAGCTGCCAAAGGAAAATTATCCATTACCGGTACGCCCCGGTCCTTTGGAACTACATATCGCTCCATAGATAGGCCTCCAATCATAAGAGCCGCAATGGAGAGGCCAGCCCCCTTAAGGAATGCTCTCTTCTCCGGCTCAGGAATATAGTTTTTATCACTTGCCATGAATGTTTATATTTTTTACTTCTAAATGTTTATTGAATTTTGTGAATATGTTCAATCAAAAGATAACCTATTTTTAATATTGTGTTAATAATGAATTAGTGATATTGAATGTTTGATTCGTATATGGATATATTGATAATTGTTGTAGTTGCCCTGATTATTTTTGGAGGGACAAAGAAGATTCCGGAAATGGCAAGGAACCTTGGAAAGGCTACAGGTGAATTTAAAAAAGGGCAGAGAGAAATAGAGGATGAATTAAAAAATGGTACCAGTTCCACCAATAATGTGAATAAAGATCAAATAAACTATATGAAAATAGCAGAGGACCTTAATATTGACATAAAGGACAAAACAATAGATCAGATTATAGGGGAAATAAACACAAAACTGGGAAAAGAGCCTGCCAAAGAAACAGTAGCAGCAGAAATGAAACAAAATTAATATGGAAAACGAATTACTGAATTATCTGGTAAAATATTCCGATGAAATAAGATACAGATTAATAAAAATACTGGAAGTTTTTGGAATTCTTTTTGGAATATTCGTCATATTCAGAATACAGTATATATCCTTATTTGGTTACCATTTCCTGTTTCTTTATCCTGATCCATTTGACAACATAGGAGCACAGGTACTATTTTTGCTCAAAGCACATACACTTACAAGCAGTACCACACTTCTGGTTTTAAAACCTGTTGACGGCGTCATGGCAGATTTTTATACATGCATGGCGATTTCTCTAATCATATCGATGCCTGTAATAATATTTGAAGTTTCAAAATTTATAGATCCAGCCTTGAAAAACAGCGAAAAGGAACTTTTAAGATCTATTATCATTCCCGCATCTTTGCTTTTTTTTGCTGGTGCTTTTGTTGGAATATATTTTATAGCTCCAATTCTATTCAGGGTTTTCGCCGATTTTGACATTGGAGTCGGTGCTGACGTTACAATGGGGATATCAAGCTTTGTTTCTTTCATTTTCATGTATACAATTGCATTTGGCCTTTCCTTCGAAATTCCTGTATTTATGGTGGGGCTGAGCAGATTTGGAATAGTAACCGCAGAAACATGGAAGAAGAACTGGAGGTATGCAGTTTTAGGTTCACTGATATATGGCATGATATTTTCCCCAGGAGTTACTGGATTCACAATGGTCGTGATAGCAATACCGATGATAGCACTGTATTTCGCTGGCATACATTTTGCAGTTAAAGCTGAGAAAAAATTGGAAACCGAAAATACATATTCAAACAGCGCTGACCAGTGATAATCCTTTAACTTCAATTTTTTTATTGAAAGAACTTTTTAATTTTACATTCTGCCTTTCTTTATCAATAGAATAATAAACATCATCTGCTATTTCAATTTTTACAGGATATTCTGCTTTAAAAGAATTTTTGAGTATATAATTATCTACAATAGTGCAAACTGTTTTTTTGATCAACGGACACATATTATCAGTGCATGCACCCTGAACAGAAACAATTGAAATAGATATTACCTTATTTCCTGTTAAGTTTATAATTTTTTCATCAATATCCAGTGTGCCTTTTCCGATCTGAATTTTCATATACTATTATATACAATTATTATTAATATATTTCCTAATATTCTAAAAATTTTTAATTGAAAAAACAGGCATTATGCTTATATAATACATATGTATTTATTAAATATGCATAATAATATGAGTGTGAATGAATCAAGAGTTCTTAGAATACTTATGGAAAACTCCAATATGCCAGTTTCAGAAATATCTAAAACGTTGCTTTTAAACAGAAATACTGTAGCAAAAATTATCGGAAAGTTGAATGAGAATTACATTGAAAAATATACAGTTAGATTAAAAGAACAGAGCAACAGCCTTTATATTATAGTTGAGACCAGCAATATCGAGGAACTTGATATGGATCAGGTAATTGAATATTATAAACTGAATAATGGAAACTATTTTGTTGTAATGAATAAAAATGCATTATCTGATAATATAATATATAAAAACATCAACATAGCAAATAAGAGAGTTTTAAATAATTCACTGGAGAAGATCGATATATACTGCGATTACTGCAATGGCATAGTTGTAGGAAAACCTCATATTCTTGAGAATCATGGAGAAAAACTTTATTTTTGCTGTGATACATGCAAGGATGCCTACATTGAAAATAATTATGCCAGAAAATGATTAATTTTTTAGTCAATTTGCACGGTAAATTGTTATATAGCCTTCAGGGATTAAGCAACTATGGCAACAGATCCAGTATGTGGAATGAAAGGAAAAAAAGAAATAGAAAGCGAATACAACGGAAAAAAATATTATTTTTGCAGGGAAGGATGCAAGGCCGAATTTGAAAAGAATCCAGTCAAATATGTAAGGTAAAATTATGCCAACAGACGCTGTTTGCGGAATGTATGTTTCCAGTGATTCAAAAATATATTCAGATAAAGACGGAACAAGATATTACTTTTGTTCACAGGGCTGCAAGGATAAATTTGATGAGCCTGATTCTGAAAGCAAAAACCTCAAATTAAAATTAATAGTTGCATGGCCATTTTCAACTGCTATTATGGTACTTGATTATATTTTTATTTTTCCATTAAAGAACTATGTTTTACTGTTATTAGTTCTGCCAGTGCAGTTTTATGCAGGCCTTGATTTTTATAAAGGTGCATATGCTGCATTAAAAAATAAAATGGGAAATATGGATCTTTTAATCAGCCTCGGCACACTTACCGCGTTTTTCTTTTCGGTTGTAATTACTATTAGCCCCAATTTATTCCCTGTGCATTACACATATTATGATGCATCAGCATTTATCATAACACTGATAATGACCGGCAGCTATATAGAAAGCCTGACAAAGAAAAAAGCAAACTCATCAGCAAATGCACTGCTTTCATTAATTCCTGACCATGTGCATCTGGTAAATGATGGAAATGTAGTGGATAGCCCAATTGATAAACTAATACCTGGAAATATCATTCAGGTAAGGCCTGGAGAAAATATACCTGCAGATGGAATGGTAATTGACGGCACCTCAGAGGTTGATGAATCGATGATAACCGGAGAATCTGAACCGGCACTTAAAATGGCAGGATCAGGCATTACAGCAGGAACACTAAACATAAATGGAATTATTATAGCAAAAGTGACTGCCGCAGGAAAGAATTCTACTGTTAGCAAAATATATTCTATGATTCAGATGGCATCAATGGGAAGAGCCAAAATACAGAAAATAGCCGATATTTTTTCATCCTATTTCGTTCCTATTGTGCTTGCAGCAGCAGCATCATCTGCAATATTCTGGTATTTATATTTAAGATCTTTAAGCAATCCGCTTTACTTTATAATTTCAATTCTGGTATTCGTTTCTGTAGTGGTAATAGCATGCCCATGTGCTATAGGGCTTGCCGCCCCAATTACGCTTTTAATCTCATCCAATGAATCATCAAGGAATGGAATAGTAATAAAAAACTCCAGCTCAATAGACCGATTATCCAAAATCGATACTGTAATTTTTGACAAAACTGGAACAATTACAGATAATAGGCCAGAGGTTATGAATTTTCGAACCGTTGGCGACAAAAATTTGGCCATATCGCTTCTGTACTCTCTTGAAGCAGGATCAAACCATCCAGTTGCACAGGCAATAGTTGAATACTTAAAAAATATGAACCCTGAAAAGCTTTCAATTTCTGAATATAAAGAAATACCTGGAATCGGAGTAACTGGCAAATACAATGGGAAAACTGTAGAAGCAAGGCGTGTTGGAGGCCATATATCTCTATTAGTCGATGGCGTGGAATTTGCTTTGCTGGATACAAAGAATACAATAAGGAACGGCGTGGAAGAAGACATTAAAATCTTATTAAAAAACAATATTAATGTACTGATAGTGACAGGTGATGCAGAAGAAAATACAACAGAGCTGGCAAAGCAATTAGGAATAAAAGAATATTACTGTTCAGTTAAGCCTGAAGGAAAAGCAGAAATAGTCAAGGAACAGCAAAATAAGGGCAGATATGTGCTGTTTGCCGGTGACGGCATAAATGATACAATTGCCATGCAAACTGCAGATGTTGGCGTTGCTATGGCTTCAGGTTCAGATATAGCCACAGCAAGTGGAGATATAATATTGCTGAACAACGATTTAAAAAATATTATGGGCAGCATACTTATTGGAAAATATACAATTAAAAAGATAAAGCAAAACGTAGGATGGGCAATAGGATATAACTCTGCACTGATTCCGGTTGCAGCCGGCGTTCTCGTGCCTCTTCTTGGTCTTGGCATATATTATGTTTTGCCCATATTTGCTGCACTTGCAATGGGTTTGAGTTCAACCACAGTGGTATTGAATTCATTGCGCCTGAAAAAACACATGGAAAGTGGAATACGCGCCTTATCTCAGTAATCAGTTAAATTTATAAGTATATAATGTATCATTAATTATGGAACTCAGAGTCATAGGAATTTCTGAAGGGCGCAGAATACCGGATAAATACACATGCAGAGGCAAAAATATATCGCCAAAAATAGAAATACAGGACAGAAACGAAGAGGGTTATTATTTTATAATTATGAATGATCCGGATGCACCTTCCGGCCTTTTCACTCACTGGATTTTGTATAATATTCCTGCCGGTTCAGCAATACTTGAAGAAAATATAGAAAAAAAGGAAATAACTGAAGATGGCTATTACCAGGGAATAAATGATTTTGGAGAGCCCGGATATGGTGGCCCATGCCCGCCAAAAGGTGATGGAGACCATAGATACTTTATTAAGATATATAGAACGAAGGAAGCAGTCAGCAGGAAAAAAATAGATGCTGAAAATGCATATGCAATTCTGGCTCAACTAACTCCAGAAGCGGAATTTTATGCGATTTTTAGCAGAGAATAACAATTTATTCCATTTCCTCCAGTGCAGTTAAAAGTGCTGCATATGCTTCGGGGAAATCTTCTCCTGTTATGCATACTCTTAAATATGGCCCAGAGATGCCGAAATATTTGGAAGGGATGGCTATTATTCCCTTTTTTGCAAGTTCTTCGCTTATATAATCAGAATTTTTGCCTGTATAGTAAGAGTAATCCACAAATGATACAGGCAGTTTAAGTGGATCCATGCCATTATAAAATTTTAGTTTGCTTTTATCTTTTATGAGAACTCTATGATTTTGGTTTATAATATTTTTGACATTTCCAAGCAGTTCATCATGCTTTTTCAAGATTTCATATCCAATGGAAACATTAAAAGTTGATACATCCTCGGTTATAAGGCCTTTAAATCCCTCAATCTTCATTGCTTCTTCTTTATCCGGAGCAATTATATATCCAAGCCTGAGGTCACCGCCGCCATAGACCTTTGTGAATGTATTTACAATATATCCATTTTCATATCTGTAATTGCTTAAATTATCAACAAATTCCATGAACGTTTCATCTATAATGCATGTAAAATATTCGGGCAATTTAGAAATTGTGCCTGTGGGATTATTGGGATTGCTGGCAACAAATACTTCATTGCCATTTTTATATCCAAATATTTTCGGAGTCTTATAAATCATTTCATATTCTGGCCTGTTAACATTGAAAGTGTTATATTTCGACCTTAAATGATAAAGAACCATTGAAAAGGCTTCAGTGGCCCCGTGAGTAAGCACAACATTTTCAGCTTCAGTGTTATGAAGTCCTGCTATTTCTTGCTTAAGATCATTTTCATGACCTGGCACAGCCCTGCTAAAATACGCCTTTATATCAAAAACATTTGACATTCCACTGTGGGAAAGTTCATATTTTCCATGATGCATATTAAGCCAGTTTATTGTTTCACATTCCATAATAGTGAATTGTTTATCAGTTATATTAATTTAGAGTTATTTACATTAAATTATCCTTCCTTTTCCGTAACAATTTAAGTAATTTGCTGTAATCATATACTATGTCCAGTAAAAAATATATCTATTATGGAATCATTTCCGGCTTCGTTGCAGCAATATTCGAAGCAATCATGTTTTATATATTCGATTTTATTGTTTTCCTGCCTCCCGGTTATCAGTTCACAGCAATAGGTGAAAGGGTTCTTGGCATCTCAGGTTCTTATGGTACATTATATGGCATTTTATTGCATTTTCTTGTAGGAACAGTGGTTGGGATGTTTGCAGCCATAATATCATATTATGTAATTGCATTGAGAATCAAAAATATGGGAACAGGTATTGGAATAGGCATATTGGCAGGCTTTTTAATACTTATATTATTTAGTTTGCCTGTAAATATATTTTTGCTTCATCTATATGTATATGAGAAATATTATCTTCCATCTACCTTTTTTTATTATACCATGCATGTATTCTTCGGCGCAGTCTGGGGAATATTCCTTGGTTATTTTATAACCCATGGGAGGCACAATAACTGAATCATGTTTGATCCAAAATATGGATTTAGAATAACTATATATAAGAAAACACATCAAAATTATAAAATTAAGATTAATGAGAGTCCATGAAAATCCCATTTTATATTAAAGATCAATTCAAACTTTGAAAAATTCATATAATTTTATTAACCATTATCACTTTAATATCTTTTAATTTCCATCAAATGTCATTAATTAGTGAAGTCGGTTTAAATTATAATCGAATGCATATATTTTTATTCAATATTGCAATTATATAATATGGAGATAAGTGAGAAAATAGCTGGAGAAATTACAGTATCAGATATGCCAGGAACAACAATTAAAAAATGGCGTGAAGAATTTGGCATTTCTCAAATGGAATTGTCAAAGTTCATGAATGTTTCGCCATCTGTAATAAGTGATTATGAATCCGGAAGGAGAAAATCTCCAGGGGCCACGTCGATAAAAAAGATAGTGAATGCACTGATAAAAATAGATGAATCAAGAGGAGGGCATTTATTAAGGAGATACAATAGTGGAATACCTTCCGATGCTCTTCTTGATATAAAAGATTATGACCACGACATTGAGTTAAGGTATATTATGGCAAAAATACATGGGACTTCATGTTCTACCGCAGATCTTAAAAGGAACATAAGAGGATATACAATGATAGATGGAATAAAAGCAATACTTAAATTTTCATATGCCGAATATACAAAATTATATGGCTGGTCAAGCCAGAGAATTATATTCATTACCGATGTTTCATTCGGCAGAAGTCCGATGATCGCAATCAGGGCACATCCACTGAAGCCAGCTGCAGTTGTATATATTAAACCTGGAAATGTTGATGAACTCGCAATTAAACTTTCAGAAATTGAAAATATCCCACTTATAAGGACCGATATGGATCATAAAGATATATCAGAAGTCATGAACAGGTTAAGATGAAAATATTTTATTTAAATACCAGTCAACATTGAATGGAATAATATCTTCCATGTTCTGGCCTATGCCTACAAAAATTACAGGTTTTTTAATTCCTGCAGAAATGCTGATTATTGAACCGCCTCGAGCATCAGTATCAAGTTTTGTAACGATTACTGCATCATAGCTTATTTCACTGGAAAACGTGTTTGCCTGGTCTATTACATCCTGCCCAATCATGGCGTCAAGAACAAGTATTGTAAGGTCAGGTTTTGCAACACGCTTGATTTTTTTCATTTCATCAAGCAGATTTTTATTTGTGTGCATTCTCCCTGCCGAGTCTATAAGGACATAATCAAGCTTTCTTGCCCTGGCATGGTCTATTGCATCAAATGCAACGGATGCCGGGTCACTTTTAAAGTCGTGCTTTATGATTTCAACACCAACATTATTTGCCAGTATATTTAGCTGATCAATAGCACCGGCACGGAAAGTATCAGCCGCAGCCAGTACGACTTTTTGGCCATGATTTTTAAGGTAATATGCCATTTTTCCTATTGTTGTTGTTTTGCCAGTTCCATTAATGCCCAGGAATAATATAACAAACGGTTTTTTTTCAACAGATAAAATATCAATTGCATTTGAATTATTGGCATTTATAATCTGTTTGATTACATCTTTTAATTCCGATTCAACAGAGGCATAATCAATTTTTCTTTTTACTTTGCCAAGATTTGATTTTAAATTATTAATAATCTGCTCTGTGGCATCGAAGCTAACATCAGCCTCAAGAAGTGTTTCTTCAATTGTATTTTCCAGTTCATCCCTTTTTATCGTTTTTTCTGGTTCTTCCTTTTTATAATCTGCTTTACTGGCAACTGTTTTATCGGTTTCAGGAATATCGCTTTTTGAAAATATATCGGAGAATTTCTTTTTAAGCTTGTCAAACATTATTTATTTCCTTCCTGGTTTCTCTGCAATGAATAAACAATTGCATCGTAATTATTCTGGGCTGTTTGCTTTTGCCTGATTAAATTATTGTATGTATCCTGCAGGCTCTTCATATTGTCTTCCAGGCGCTTGATTGTTTTTTGCTTCTCCTCTTCAATAAATACGCTGGAGCCTACAGGCACTATAATTTTTTCTGTATCCAGAGTAGCCTTTGAAAATAATCCTGATCCAATAGATATTTTCATATCTGTAGAATTTTTATAATCATTGTCTTTTAGCAGACTTAGAGTTTCAGTAGATTCTTCTAATGTTTTACCTAAAAGATTTGTTCTGGAATCTATATTCTCTATTAAGTTTTTTAAATATTCAAGCTGTTCCATTAATTCATTTTCTCCTGCCATTTACATACCACCAAATTTTTCCCTGTTTTTAATAAGGGATTCTATAACTGGTATAGGTTCACCGGATAAATAATTTATCAGGGCACCGCCACCTGTTGAAATATATCCTATGGATTTTGAAAGCCCAAATTCATTAATGGCATTTACTGTATGCCCGCCTCCAACAATTTTTGTAGCAGTGGCCTGTGAAATTTCATTAAATATTTCTCTGGTTCCGAATGAGTAATCATTTATTTCGTACATGCCCATTGGCCCATTTAGAAATATATTCTTTGCATTCTCGATTAATTTACTGAATATTTTTATGGAATTAAGGCCTATATCGGCAAGCAATTCATTATCCGGAATGTCTTCATCGATTTTCCATTCTTTTAAAGATGGGTTAAGCACAAAATCTTCCGGAAGAAAAATATGATCTTTATATGATGACAATAATGATTTGCATTCTGCCAGCAATAATTTATAATTATTGTCCTGCTTTTGAATAAATTCTTTATTTTTCTTTCCAATTTCGATTCCAGATGCCCAGAGGAATATATTTGCTGCCACACCTCCATATATTATATTGTCCACAATATGTTTTTCCAGAAAAGGCCTTGAAGCTTTTATTGCATCAGATATTTTAGCGCCGCCCATTATTGCAAGCTTTGGATGAACCTTTGAATTTTTAAATTTTTCAATATTCCCTATTTCATTTTCCATAAGCCTTCCTGCTATATTTGGTGCAGCGTTTTGAAACCCTGTCAGTGTGGTCTGTGCCCTGTGTATTGCCGGAAAAGCATCTATAATATAATAATCAAACAGTTTTGACAGCTGTTTTACAATATATGTGTTTTCCTGTTCTGCATCAATATTTTTTATCAGAAGTTCTTCACTGTAAAATCTTGAGTTTTCCAGCATTATAATATCTCCATCCTTCATTTCTTTTATGGCTCTTTCTGGTTGTGCTCCTATCATTGAATCTACAAATTTTACTTCCCTCCCAAGAAGCCTGCCCATGTGCCGGGCATGCTGTTTCAAACTTACAAAATCACTGTCCCCAGGCCTTCCCTGATGGGCTACAATAACAACCTTTGAATCGTTAAGTTCATGTATCGTATCTAGATAATGCCTGAATCTTGAATCATCAACAATTTCACCTGTTATTGGATTCAATGGAGAATTTATGTCTATTCTTAAATATACTCTTTTTCCCTTGAATTCAAAATCGTCCATTGTATAAAACGGAAAATTACCCATACAAGATAATGAATAAGTTGTATATGATTATTTTTTTATTTTTATATTATTTCATTGCTCTTATTATCAGCTATGAGACATATTATTATAATATGGCAATATTTCTTTATATGTATATTCCACGTGAATTTAAAATTGACGATATGAAAAAGATTCTTGATTTTATCGATAAAAATAACTTTGGAATGCTTTTGAGTATTTATAAGGATGAAATATACAATACTCAAATACCATTATTGCTTGATAATTCTGAAAATAACCTAACTCTTAAAGGGCACATGGCCAGGGCAAATATGCAGTGGTATCATGCAAAAAATAAGAATGTAGCTGTTTTATTTACTGGCCCACACCATTATATCTCACCTTTATGGTATAAGGATCGGGACTCTGTGCCAACATGGGACTATATGACTGTGCGCCTTGATGGGATTCTAGAGATCATGAATTCCGAAGAAACTCAAGAATTTTTGCTTGAACTTTCAAAATTTTATGATCAGAAATGGGCAGTCCAGGGAAACGATAAAAGAGATTATTATGCTAAAATGGTTTTGCAGATTGTTGCATTTAGAATTAAAATAAACAAAATTACCTGCAAGTACAAACTGAGCCAGAACCGCCCAGAAGATATGGAGAACATAATAATCAATCTTCAGAATATTGGTGATGAAGATGCAAGGCTCATTGCACATTACATGAAAGGCGAAATAAGAAAATAACTTTTTATACCGTTTTATGATTAAGAACCCAGGGTTTGTGGGGTAGTATGGTATCCTTCCAGCTTCGGGAGTTGGAGACTCCGGTCCAAATCCGGGCAGACCCAATAACAGTTATGTTAAATTTATTTTATTCAGGGCTGAAATGTAAAGGTTTTCACTGTTAAATAGCAATTAAATTTTTTGATATTAAACTGATAATAAAATAATATGGCAAGTTCCGTGAATCAATTATCGGGTATATATTTAATTAGAATAGATTATTATATTGAGAAATCTAACATGAGCTTTTAAACCAATGAAATGTGCTTAAATATCAATGGTAATTGAGAATCAGTTTATAATTTTGTATGATATATTGTCCGGATCATGATAGATTGAACAGGCACAATTCAAATATTTTTCAGTTTTATCGGCTGCCTTTTCTCCTTAATTGTCTATTTTACACTGTTGTCATTTACTGGAAATATTATTACTCATCTTAACATAATGGTGTAATATATATAAATTTAACTATATATATTTTTATTATATCACTAAGTACAATGGTAAACATGTTCACATAAAATCGTTATAATATATCAATCAATAATGTCTCTATAACAATTGTTAAATAGTATTATAATGTATATTTAATATGGAAAAAACTTTGCCGATGGACGAAAAATATAATGCCCATATGTCCAAATATTTTACGGAATATGAGAAATCATTAAAAGAGCCTGACGAATTCTGGAAAGAAAAAGCGAAAATTA
>NZ_JBBIRC010000026.1:0-23920 GCF_037442045.1 Ferroplasma sp.
GCACTGTCAACCACTGGCTATGGTGCATTTCCATCATTTCCATACAGGAACCATGTTATTTCAATAATGGAAAATGAATAAGTAACAGGCTAACGTTATATATTAATATAAAATACAAGAATATGACAGGAACAATTAAGATGAATGAACCACCTCCAAGGCCTTCGCTTACACCAGGAAAATCCGTAAAATACGATGTAAAGCATACCATAATGGTCATGAGCGGCAAAGGCGGAGTTGGAAAATCAACTGTTGCAATAAATCTTGCTGTTATTCTTGCACAGAAAAATTTTAAGGTAGGCCTTCTTGACGCAGATATCAATGGGCCTGATGACCCAAAAATGCTTGGCGTAGAAGAAGAGAAAGCCTTTGGGGATGAAAATGGAAAAATAGCACCTGCAAAAACAAAATATGAGGTTGATGTAATTTCAATGGAAATGGCTTTGCCCGCACATGACACGCCTGTAATATGGAGAGGGGCAATAAGGCATAAGGCAGTGCAGCAATTTCTTGAGGATACATCATGGGAGAATAAGGATATGCTTGTTATTGACCTTCCGCCAGGAACGGGAGATGAACCACTGAGCATATGCCAGCTTGTTCCAGATGCAGATGGGATTGTTATAGTAATAACTCCACAGGAAGTTGCCCTCCTTGATGCAAAAAAAGCAATAAACTTTGCAAAAAAGGTTAACATGCCTGTTCTTGGAATTATTGAAAATATGAGTGGCTTTGTATGCCCTCACTGCGGCCAGGAAACAGATATATTCAAGAAAGGTGGAACAGAGCAAATAGCAAAGGATTATGGAATACCTTACCTTGGCAATATACCCATAATGCCGGAAATAGTCCAGGATTCTGATGCAGGCATTCCAGCTGTGTCAAACAATGAATATATCAAAAAGTTTTTTGATACTGTGGCTGATAATCTTATAAAAAATCTGAAAAAATAATTTTTATATTTACTGAAACAGATAATATTTTAACAGTATGAATCCTGCTTTTTTATAACTTAAATGGCGATTTATCATCTGATTTTTTTATTATTTTTTCACTGCCATTTGAAGATAATTTATTGATAATATCGATATAATTTTGATATATGTTTTCTCCTTTTCCAGTAATCTCTATCATAATGCCCGGGCCGGATAGCCTGAAAACATTTTTTGTGGTTATTAAACCCTCTTCTTTCATTTTATCTATGTGATTGCTTAAGCTTCCCTTGCCCATCATTGTTGAGTGCAATAAATCTGTAAAGCTCATTTTTTTATTTATATACAATATTATTAAGATTAACAATCTGGAGGATGATTTCAACGCAGGGTCACTGGCAATTATGCTCAAATTTTCTATGAGCTTGTTTGTATCATTGTCCATTATTAACCTCCAGCGATTCAGGTGCATGGTACAAACCGTAAATCGAAGCAAATAGCCAGCAAACCACTGTCGGTACCCATGCCAGTGAATAGTAGAATTCTACCCTGAAAATTATTACTGCAAGTATACTGGCAATAATGCTGAACCAGAATGAGAAAAGGGCTATCAAACTTTCCAGCGGCAATTTTATAAACGTTCTCTTTAGCAACACATATATCATTATTCCAAAAAAAATGAAAAAAGGAATTTCTATAATTATGCTGATTAAAAAGTTTCCGCCCAGTGAAAATACTATTACCATTAAAAATAAAAATATAAAAATCATTGCAGTTAAAAATGATTTATTTTTCTTCGGCTTTAATCCAGTTATTGCATACCTTAAAGATAATAATCTATACGTTTTTTTAAAAATTTTTGATGTTGCAGCGACAGCAATGATCGTGGGAACTGTATAACCAATAAGATATGCAATAGATAGTGCTGTTCCCTTTAAAAAATATATTATCGGGTAAGGTATGAACAGGAAATCAAATATTGCAGCAGCCCAGATTGCATAGTAAACGCCATATGTTTTTCTAAATAAATAATATTCAATATTAATTGCCTTTAATCCCACTTCTTTCAGATTTTTATTAATATTGTTTATATTATTTTCAATCATACCTGCCTGGCCTCTTCAATATTAGCTGGTTTAATTCTTTTTAACAGTATTATATCTACTATAAAGAATATCACTATCCACATAGATAAATAAAATGCCAGATAATATGGATTTATAATGGAAGATGCTGGATTATCTAAAATCCTTCTTGGAGAATGGCCATCGAATAAATAAAATAATAAATCTGAAATTTCCGTAAATGGCGATAAATATATTAAATATTCTGGCAATTTAATGCTTAACTGCGTAAATCCAAAGATATAGGTAAGCAATAATGGTATAAATGATACAAAAGATACATTTTTTAAACCCAGATAATTGTTCACAGCTATTATCAGGAGCATTGCCAGAAGGAACATAAAGATAGAACCTAAAGCGGAAATACCAAGAATTTCAAGCGGAAATTTTGGAATAATCTTATATCCGGATTTATTTCCAAAAAACAGGGATGTAAAAACCATCATTACTATTCCCATGATTGTGCCCATAATAGCCGAAGCCAACATAAAATTAATTGTATACTGGTATGGCTTTAATTTTGAAAACTTAAATGCATATGACAATGAAAAACTTGCATAATATATGGATAAGGCAACAGTTATTGCCAGAGTGCTGACTGCCACTACTGAAATTATGCCAAACCATACTGATGATGAATATAATACGGTACTCTGGTTATATGAAACAAAGCCAAATACATATGCCCCCATGAATAGCCAGAATATCATAAAAAATACACCAAACGCCCATAATCGTTTGCTTGAAATTATATTTTTAATAAAATATTTTGATATCATGCTATTACCTCATTGAAAATATTGTCTAAAGTTCTTAAATTTGATATTTTAACATCGCCTGATCCTTTTGTTATGGAAACCTCCCCTAATGGAGTTTCTATTATAGTCAATGAATTGTCTTTAACACCTCTGTTTATGTATAATTCATTTATGTCTTCTGCCTTATATTTGCCATATAACTTTCCATCCAGCATTATGTATAAATTAAAATTGGTTAATTTAGTTACAATATCTATTTCATGGGTATTCAATAAAATTGTTGCTTTAATTTCCTTTAATTTTTTATATAATTGCACTCTTTTAAAATTGTCTACATTGTCAAATGGCTCATCAAGCAAAATAACTTCAGGGCCAAAACTAATAGAAAGAATGTTGCATACCATTTTTAGCTGCCCGGTGCTGATATTATACATTTTTTTATCCAGTATATTTTCAAGGCCAAATTCCTGGATTAATTTTATTACATTGCTGTATGAACCGTTCAACATTTCAGAATACAGTTTTAATGTATCATTTACATTTAGACTCAATATTTTATAAATATCAGGAAGATTTGTTGAAATGCCTGTATAATTATTGATTTTCGACAGGTCCTTATTATTGTATTTTATACTCCCGGAATATGGTTTTATAAGCCCGAGCAATGTTTTAATAAGAACAGTTTTGCCAGAACCATTGGGCCCGATTATTACTGTGTTCTCATTTTGCAGTTCCAGATTTATTGAATCCAGCTGCAGTTTGTCTGTTTTATCCAGTTTTATGGATAGATCTTTTACTTTTATCATAGATATATATTACTTTGTAAATAATAAAATAAGAATAAAGTTCAATTTCTGAACTGAAATATGAATGTTAACAAATTGTGTTGTCTATTAAAAATTATAAAACACTATAAATCAAGTTATAAATAATATATATAAAAAGAAATTAAATAATTAAAATAATACCAATGAAATGGCAATACCGGATAATAATTTGATAGATTGTATTTCTTCAACCAGTTAGTAGTCGTGGACTTAATACCTCGCAAAAGCTTGATACTTATATCCCGACTCTATCAACCTCTTCTTTTAAGAGTGGTTTCAAACAATGTCTATTTTCAGGGACGACTTCAAGCTTAGATGCTTTCAGCTTTTATTCGCGTATGACGTGGCTACTCGGCAACTGCCCTGTCGGACAACCGATAAACTAGAGGTCACGAACCCCCGTTCCTCTCGTACTAAAGGCTCCTTCCCTTCAGACATTGAACACTCCCACAGAGAAGCAACCCTACTGTCTCGCGACGTAGTGAACCCATCTCAGGATCCCTTTTAATGGGCGAACAGCCCCACCCTTGGTGTCTTATGCAGCACCAGGATAGGAACAGACGACATCGAAGTAGCAAACCCTCGGGTCGATGTGTACTCTTACCGAGGACAACTCAGTTATCCCTGGGGTAACTTCTCTCTTATCACCTGCCCTCATAAAGAGGGACTAGGTGGTTCGTTAGGCCCTGCTTTCGCATCTGCGTTCCCTATTGGCTGGAACACAGTCAAGCTAGCTTTTACCCTTATACTCTTTGAAGGATTTCTGACCCTTCTGAGCTAACCATTGGAGGCCTCTGTTTTCTTCTTAGAGGCGTGGCGCCCCACCCAAACTGCCCACCAATAGTTGTCCCTTTCTTCAAGGTTAGTGACGCAACTTTTAAAGGGAAGTGTTTCATCGTTGTCTCCATTCCGGCCACGACCGAAATATCTACGACTCCTTCCTACCCTACGCATTAAAAATCGCGTCACAGCTACAGGCTGCAGTAAAGCTCCACGGGGACTTCGCTTTCATGTGGGAGAGACTGGATTGTGCACCAGTACATTAATTTCACGGGGCTGAATGTGGGGACAGTGGGACTCTCGTTGAACCTTCATGCGAGCCGCCAATTAAGCGGCTAGGTATTACGCTACCTTGAGAGGGTCATAGTTACCCCCGCCGTTTATTGGCCCTTCTTCTCCTTGAGCGGAGCTTTCAGGTACCAACACTGGGCAGGTTTCGGTCGCTATACACATCCTTACGGACTAGCAGCGGCCTGTGTTTTTGGTAAACAGTCGGGGTCCCCTTGCCACTGCGACCTATCCTATTTCTGGATAGGCATCCCTTCTACCTAAGATACGGGACTATTTGGCCGAGTTCCCTCACATCCATTATTCCCAAACGCCTTAGACTATTCATCTAGGGGCACCTGTGTCGGTTCTTGGTACGAACTCAGGCTTGACCCATATATACTTTTCACAGACTCCGGGACTTGAAGAAATTCCCATACGGGAACGAATATTACTTTGTAAACTTCTCGTCATTACAACTCTCCATCTACTTATAAATACCCATACGTAGACAAGCATACATCTTCTATCCCAAAGCGAATACATATGGCAAAACACCTGAGGCGCTGGAATATTAACCAGCTTCCCTTTCGATCACTTCCTGTTAGGGGTGACCTTAGGATCGGCTAACCCTCGGCTGACGAACATTGCCAAGGAACCTTTGCCCTTTCGGCGGAATGGATTCTCACCATTCTATTCTGCTACTTTTACCAGGATCCGCGATACTATACGGTCCATCCCTCCTCTCGAAGAAACTTCTATCCATATAGCACGCCCCCCTACCACATCACCTTTCGGTGGTCTAATGTATCGGTAACTGGCTTTAGCCTCTTCCATCTTGGAGGCAAATAACCTCGGTGAGTGAGCTGTTACGCACTCTTTAAAGGATAGCTGCTTCTAAGCTAACCTCCACACTGTCTTTGGTCATTAACCTCTTTTAATCGCACTTAGCCAATTTTAGAGACCTTAACATTAGTCTCGGTTGTTTCCGTCACGGGCGTAAAGCTTATCCCTACGCCCTAGCACCTGGTCTCTACGATTCCAGTAAGTTCGGAGTTTGACAAGGTGGTGCAGTATTTCTACTGCTTCCACCCAATCGGTCGCTCTACCTCACCAGACATCTCCACCAAGGTCTACCTGCGGGTAGTATTGGGGGGAACCCGCTATTGCCACTCTAGATTAGCCTTTAACCCCTATACCCAAGTCATCCAAACGATTTGCACATCAGAACTGGTTCGGTCCTCCATCTAGCTTTCGCTAAACTTCAACCTGCTCAGGTATAGATCGAGTGGCTTCGGGTCTGCCACAGATGACTAAACGCATTTATTACGTTACTCCTCCATTACTGTGCGAGTAATCGCTTTCGCTACGGCTGCTTCTTTTAGAATTAGCCTCGCCATCCATCGCAACTCCCTGGCCCGTTCTTCAACACGGACAATAGAACACCGGTCACTCTTTCGAGATCATTCCTTTAATGCCCTATAAAGTTTTCACTACTTGGTTTCAGGCTCTTTTCACAGCCCTTCCGGGTTGCTTTTCAGTTTTCCCTCACGGTACTTCTTTGCTATCGGACTTGAGTAATATTTAGGGTTGGATGTTCATGCCACCCATATTCCCACGCGAATAACGACGCATGGTACTCAGGATATCTCTCCTCATAACCTCTTTAATTGCTTTTAGGGGACTATCACCCTCTTTGGTAAAGCTTTCCAGTTTTTTAAAATTCTTAAAGTAGATATTGGGAAAGGTCCGTACTCCACATCTCTATTTCTTTACAGAAAAGATTCGGTTTGCCCTCTACCGCTTTCGATCGCCTTTACTCACGGTATCTCTATTGATTTCTTTTCCTCCCGGTACTAAGATGTTTCAATTCCCGGGGTTCCCTCTCCTTTCGGAGTGTAAACAGGAAGTCCCATTCGGAAATCCTTGGATCTATGGCTCCATGCACCTCCCCAAGGCATATCGCAGCTTGGCACGTCCTTCATCGGTTCTCAAACCAAAACCATCCCCCAAGTAGTTTTTGTGATACACAATCTATATCTCTTAATTATCCGGCATCATAGGTTAAAAAATAACCTCGCCCTTCCCTATTAACTATTAGATTAATAAGTGCATTCATTTATTGGTATAATTGATATTACAAACTGTAATATAAACGTTTTGATAATGCTCAATGCAATGAAAAATATGGCTATATAAGAATAAAATAGCCTGTTTTTTGCAACTAAAATTATAAAAATGTCAAAATAGCCCAGAACCCTTAAATTTACACTGCAATTACAAATATATGTGTATAACTATATTTTACCATTAATTATAACATTATAATATTGTTTATAATATAAATATTTGCCTAATTATTTCTTCATGGTTAAATGCACTTCTCCATTTGTTCTCTCAATACTTGCAAGAGTTAATTTACAAAATTTAGCAATACTTAAAAATGTTTTATCAGTATATGGATATTTATCGTCCATAATCATAATTTTCACAGTATCGTCTGGTTTCATGTCTATCTGTATGGATTTTATACTGGACATTAGAAAATTAAATGGGTCACCTCCACATGAAACATGCCGGTAATCTTCAATTATCATAATACTGTAAATATAATGATACAATTAAAAAATAAGTTATATTGCACCTAACAAAAGTATAATAATATATTTAATCCTGTAAGGTTATGGAACAGGAACTGAAAATTTTAACTCCGTCCACAAGGCTGGTACTGATTACATTGCGGCGCATGAAGGTTGCAAGGTTATGCCAGATCATGGAAGATACAGGGTTATCAAAAAGATCTGTTCTTTATTCTGTAAAAAAACTGAATTCAATGGGATTGATTGAAGTAAATATATGCCTTTCGGATACCAGGCAAAGATTTTATTGCATAAAAATAAATGAATAAAGGTGCAAAATTTGCATCTTAAACAGGTCTATTATACAACTTTTACATATTAAATTGAGGTAATAATATGGCAGTGTATTTAGGTCAGAAAGCTCCGGGATTTATTGCTAACACAACAAAGGGCGTTATAAATCTTGAGGATTATGAGGGAAAGTGGGTAATATTATTTTCGCATCCGGCAGATTTTACACCGGTGTGCACAACAGAGTTCATGGATTTTGCGAAAAGATATCCAGAATTTCAAAAAATAAATGTTGAATTAATAGGTTTAAGTGTTGATAGCATTTTCAGCCATATAGAATGGATGAAAAATATAAAGGAAAAGTTTGGAGTGGATATACCTTTTCCGGTAATTGCGGATATCAATAAAGAAGTGGCCAGAGATTACAATATGATGGATGAAAAAACAGGATCGACTGTTCGCGGTGTTTTTATTATAGATCCGAATATGACAGTAAGGCTTATGATCTATTATCCAGCAGAAACTGGAAGGAACATTGATGAAATCATGCGTTCTGTAAAAGCACTTCAGCTTAACTGGGAAAGAAAGCTTGCAACACCTGTAAACTGGCAACCGGGAAATGATGGGATAGTTTCTGCACCGGTTAACCTAGAAGATGCAATAAGCAGGGAGAAAAATGGAAGTAAAGCATGGTATTTAAAATACGAGGCGGTAAAATAAATGAACCCTGAGAAAAAAATGGAAGAAGTAGGAAGAGTAATGGGAGCCATTAAAAATGATGATGGAAAATACATGAATTCATTCATGGAGTTCATGCAGAATACAATGGGCAATGGGTCGCTATCAGTAAAGCAGAAAGAGCTGATTGCCCTGGCGCTGAGTATTGCTGCAAGATGTGAATGGTGCATTACATATCATGTAAAATGTGCTATCGATGCAGGTGCTACAAAAAAAGAATTAATGGAAACCGGATATGTTACTGTTCTGATGTATGGTTCACAGGCCATGATGGAAATGAATAGCCTGCTTGATGCAATAGAAAAGTTTTATAAAAATTAAAAAAAAATATTTATTTTTAATGTTCCCTGTAAATTACTGGCTCAAGTTCTTCTACAGCCTTGCTTTCAAGTTCAGTTATATTTTTTATTACATCGGATATTGGTTTTTCTTCTGTAACGACATATTTTACTTTTCCAAGGGACATATTATATGACCCGGGGCAAAGTGAGTTTTCTGTAACTATGAATACATCAGGTTTCAGTGAAAGAATTCCGGCCATGGCAACTTCACGCCCACCGTGTGTCCGTCCAAATCCAGGATTCTCATATTCTTCTATCTTTTTTGTTTCATCGTCAATGAGGAATATTGAATTACCATATTCCAGGGGGCTCAACATATTTTCATCATCCACTACGCATGCTACTTTCATAATTAAGGTAAATATAATACAAAATTTAAGTTAATTGTATATTTAAAAACTAAAAAAATTAGTAATACCCGTGCATATTTACAGAGTATTTTGGTATAACAATTCCGCTGCCGTTTTCCACATGCCCTATTTCCTTAACTGGTACACGGTTTCTCACAACATCCAAAAAATCTGTTTTGTTTTCAGGATCTATTATAACGACAAAACCTGCACTCATATTGAATATTTCAAACATTTCATCATAAGAAAGATTTCCTATTTCCAACAGGCGTGAAAATACATTATCAGGTTCAAAGGGGTTGTCTATAACATAATGCATATCCTTCATCCTTGCAATATTTTTTATGCCACCTCCAGTTATATTTGCCATGCCTTTAATAGGGACAATGCTCATGGCATCCAGAACTTCCCTTACATAAATCCTTGTAGGTTCTAAAAGAACATCGGCTACTGTTTTATTTTCTCCTGGAAAATTATCTTCGTAATTAATATTGTTGCTTTTTATTATTTGCCTTACTGTTGTGAATCCATTTGAATGAAGGCCGCTGCTTTTAAATGCAAATATAAGGTCTCCCTCAGATATCTTTTCTCCAGTAATTATCTGGTCTTTTTGCATTAATCCAAGTGAAGTTGCTGATATATCGATAGTTTTCACAAGATCTGGAACTATGGCAGTTTCGCCACCGACTATGTTGACATTTGCAATCTGTGCCCCAACGTTAAATCCAATCCCAAGTTGCCTTGCGATTTCATTGTCTATTTCTTTAAGAGACAGATAGTCCACTATGGCTATAGGTTCTGCCCCTACTGTAATTGCATCGTTTACATTCATAGCCACGCAATCAATACCTATTGTATTGTATCTATTTGTCTCTGAAGCAATGATTGTTTTTGTGCCAACGCCGTCATTGTTAAAAGAAACAGCAAAGTTGCCCAGGTCTATTAAAGAGGTGAAACCTCCAAGTGGGTTAATTGTTCTGAAATCTTGTCTTCTGAACTTGATCTGCCGCAGAAAATTGGAAACAAATTCTCCCTGTGATTTCCTATCAATTATTCTCCTTTCCATGTATAACAATTACATTATTAAATAGGGGTTTATATATTTTTATAAATTATTTATAAATTGTTTTTTTTAATCAAAAATGTTTTTGCCGAATATATCAAATAAACATTTTAAGCGCAGGATTGTAATTTCCAGACTTTATAGAAAAGGAAAAATATTTTAAATAGATAAGCCATTACTCTACAAGGTGACATGAGTGGTACAGAGAGAAGATGTGGACTTTGATCCGAAACATATAGATGAGAATTTTCTTGGCGATGAAAAGAACTATCCAGTAACAGGAGAAGACGATGGATTAAAGGTGAGGGCAGGCGGAATGCAGAGAATGGATGACAACGGAAAACCGTATCCTACAAAGTTAGGTATACATGGAACGACCGTTGCAATAGATTGGGATGGGTGCATTGCCGATGGAGCCTGTATGGATGTCTGTCCAGTAGATCTGTTTGAGTGGAAGTTAAATCCGGGAAATTCAGGAACTGGAAATGACAAAAAAGTAGAAAAGGGAACACCAGAATGGGACCAGTACAGAACAGATAAATCAAACCCTGTAAGGGAATCTGAATGTATATTCTGCATGGCATGTGTTACAGCCTGCCCGTGGAGTGTCATTAAGGTAAATAATGAATAAAATTATTGGTTCATAAGGGCTTCGTAGGCTCTTATTGCATCTTTTCTATTTACTATTATTATAGTTTCATTTGAACATGATATCAATTGAAGAACGTTTATTTCATATGAAAAAAGCCTTTCATTTATTTTCATTACAAAACCGGGTGTTTTTAGTATTTCCATGGAAGAAAATATATGCAGTGAACTTACATTCTTTTCTATAACTGCGTTTCTTGGCAAATCAATTTTTTTGTTTTTTGTTTCATCAACAATGTATACTATTGAATCTGAGAGATATGTTGCTGATAAAAAGTTGACATTATCCAGTTTCTTATCCACAGTAATAACCATTATTTTATCCTGAAGTGTAATTTTACTTTCTGAGAGTAATTTATCAATATGAAGGGTGTCTACTGTATCATTTTCTGTTAAGACTTTATTCAGTGCCGATCTGATTGATATTATGTTATAACCTTTCTCTTCCTGCCATATCTTTCTTGACAGCTTGCTAACATTAAGGATCCCCATCCTCATCGATATTATAAGCTCAGGATTTTTTCTGATATAATCCTTAACCATAGTTTCAACGTTTCCTCTTGCTATTCTAGGCATAATATGATATATTAACTTATAATATAAAATTTTACATTAATACATATATTATATTATTAATGGCATCAGTATGCTAAATATTTATAAAAAATATCATATACACAAAAAATATCATTTCTTTATGGAAAAAGTATTATTATTATATTCAGGAGGACTTGATACATCTGTTATGGTAAAATGGATCCAGAAGGAAATGAAAAAGGAAGTTGTTACACTTACTTTGAATATAGGAAACAGCAATTTAAATAAAATACAGGAAAAAGCACTATCCCTTGGCGTTTCTGAAGCTATAGTTATGGATGTAAAAAATGAGTTTGCAGATAAATACATTAAAAAAGAGATCTATGCAGATGGCATGTATCAGGGATATCCCCTGTCCACTGCTATAGCCAGGCCCTTGATGGCAGAAAAAGCCGTTAATGTTGCTGAAGAATATGGCTGTGGTACAATTGCACATGGCTCAACTGGAAAGGGAAATGACCAGGTCAGGTTCGAAGTTACAATAAAAGCTATTAATGAAGACATTAATGTTATAGCTCCTGTAAGGGACTGGAATATGAACAGGCCTGATGAAATAAAATATGCAGAGGAAAATAACATAGAAGTGCCCATGGGAGGAAAATACTCTGTTGATGAAAATCTCTGGGGAAGGTCAATTGAAGGGTCAACCATAGAAACAATATCAAAACCGCTGGAATATGATGTTTATGAATGGGTTAAACCGTTGGAAGAAACTGGAAATGGAGAGATAATAGACCTTGAATTCAAAAATGGAATACCGGTATCATTAAACAATGAAAACTATGAAATGAAGGAAATTGTTGAAAAATTAAACATTATAGCAGGAAACAATGGAATAGGAATGATAAACCATATGGAAGACAGAGTAACAGGAATTAAAAGCCATGAAGTGTATGAAGTTCCTGGAGCAATGGCAATATTAAAGGCACACAGCATTCTTGAATCGCTTACATTGAACAAATATGAGCTCGATATGAAATCTTATATGGATAGCCAGTGGTCAAATTTCGTATATAATGGGTTATGGTACGACCCGGTGATGGAACATATAAATAACTTTGAAAACAGCATAAACAAATATGTTAATGGAAATGTAAAATTGAAACTCTATAAAGGAAATATGTTAATAAATTCTGTTGATAGTGAAAATTCTGTATATAACTATGAAAAAATAAGCTATGATAACAGTAATTTCAATCAGGATTCTGCAAAAGGATTTATAGACATATACAAAAATAATACTGTTTATGCAAGCAATGCAAGGAAAGAAAGCATAAAAATTATTCAATAAATTTTTTAATGCATATTACATTTATTTGTGGTAATCATTATGAAAATTTGGTCTGGAAGTGCATCGCCTGAATCAAGCAACGATGCTTATAAAATTATGCTTGAAAAGGATATAGCCGTGGATAAGGAGCTTATACCATATGAGCTTCTTTCGTTAATGGCATACAATTTGAATATATATAAAAATGGACTTGCAAACAATTCTGAAACCAGAGAAACATTAAAAGAATTGATATCACTTTATAACAGGGAAATTATACTTAATCCAGATCTTGAGGATGTGCATGGAAATATAGAAAATATGGCAATTAATGAAACGCATGGGGCTTCAAAAAATATGCGCATGTTTCTGTCCAGAAATGAACAGGTACATACAGATGTAAATTTCTTCCTTATTGACACCCTTTTAGAATATGAAAAAATTATATACAGTACACTTTTAGAGCTGCAAAAAGTAAAACAGAATGGAATAATGCCGGGATATACACATTACAGGCAGGGAATGCCCGTTACTTTCCAAACATATATTGACTTTTTTAAAAATATATTTGTATATAATTTTAAGAATATAGATAAAGTGCTCAATGAATTAAAGGAAATGCCGCTTGGTTATGGTTCGGGTTTTGGAACAATGTCTGATGTTAATTTCAGCGAGGTTGCAGGTTATATGGGAATGGAAAAAAATATAAAAAATCCATTATTCTCATTCATGCTTTACACTGATAATTACAATAAAGTTTTATCTGTTATTAATTCTTTTTTAATCGATATTTCCAGAATATTTCAGGATTTGATAATATTCAGTGGGGATGAAATGAAAATTATAGAGCTGCCGGCCGGTTATGTTACTGGAAGTTCATTAATGCCAAATAAGGTAAATCCAGATTTTCTTGAAATATTCCAGGGTTATGCATCAAAATCAATATCAATAATGAATTTAATCTATTCTGGAACCGTAAATAAAACTACAGGATATCACAGGGATTTTCAGGTATTAAAGGATGAAATTATACCCTTTATGGTTGAATTAAAAGGTATATTAAACGGTTTTCCGGTACTTTTTTCCGGCATAAAATTTAATGCTGAAACTGCTAAAAAGATTACCGGCAACTCTATCTATGCAACATACAATTCAAAGTTAAATTTTATTGAAAATAAGGACTGGAAGAGTTCTTACAGGATAACAGGCGACATGATCAGGTCTGGAAAGGAGTTAAAATCATATATGCCTGATGATATAACAACATATTCCGATTTTAATTTCATTAAAAATATGCTTAACAATAACATTTTTTCCATAGAGAAAGGCAAAAAAACTATCTTGAAGCTTGTAAATGATGCTGTGTCATATTAAATATTGATGTTGTAAATTTTTTATTTTTACATATTTGCTAATATTTCTATGAATTTTTGAGGTTTATATTATTATTTTAAATATTTAGATAAAAAAATATATAATTATATGAAACATTAAGATAATACAATGATAGATACAAAGGCCATGGAAGAAAAATGGAAAGAATACTGGTTCAACAATGATATTTTTAAATTTAAAAAAGGTGATAAAAATTATACTATAGATACACCACCGCCTACAGTTTCAGGAAAGATGCACGTAGGCCATGCCTTTTCATATCCACAGCAGGATTTCATAGCAAGATATAAAAGAATGAAAGGATACAATGTTTTTTATCCCTGGGGATTTGATGATAATGGCCTTCCAACAGAACGATTCGTTGAGAAAGAAAAAAAGGTAACTATAGACAATACGCCATTAAAAGAGTATATAAGGATATGCAAAGAAGCCAGTTATGAGGCAGAAAAAACACTTTACAAAGCATGGTATGACACAGGAATCAGTGCTGATTTTAAAAACTATATAGATACTTCATCTGATTTTTCAATGAAAATATCGCAGGAAATGTTTCTTGACCTGGTTGAAAAGAAAAGGGCGTACAGGGATGAAGCCCCTTATATAACATGCCCAACGTGCCGTACTGCTATATCCCAAATTGAAATGAAAGATGCAGTAATAAACACAGAACTGATTTATATTAATTTCAATGGCATTGAAATAGCAACAACAAGGCCTGAAATGCTTGGTGCATGCATTGCAATATTCGTTAATCCAGATGATGAAAGGTATAAAAAACTTATTGGAACAGAAGTAACGGTTCCGGTATATAATTATCGTGTAAATATAATGGCAGATGAAGCCATTGACAAAGAATTTGGCACAGGCGCCGAAATGCTATGTACATTCGGTGACCAGAACGATCTCGAGCTCTGGAAAAAGTATGGATTGAAAGCAAGAATAATTCTGAAAGATGGAAAAATAAATGATGGAAAAATAATAAATGGCTTACAGATAAGGGATGCCAGGAAGAAGATTGTTGACGAACTGAAAAATAATAATTATGTTATAAAAATAGAAAAAATAAAACATTCAGTTAATACACATGAAAGATGCGGAACGCCTGTAGAAATTGGAATAAGCAAACAGTGGTACATAAAAGACCTTGATATTAAAAATGAGTTAATAGATTTCGGGAACAAAATAGAATGGATTCCGGGCCATATGAAAATAAGATATGACAACTGGGTTAAAGGATTAAAATGGGACTGGTGCATATCAAGGCAGAGATATTTTGGAGTCCCATTTCCAGTATGGTACTGCAATGATTGTGGTGAAATTATTTTTGCAAATAAAGAAAATTTGCCTGTTGACCCAAGGCTTGTAAATAAGGATGTTGAATGCAAAAAGTGTGGGTCAAAAAATATAACTCCAGAAACCGATGTTATGGATACCTGGGCAACATCTTCATTGAGCCCGACATTATACCTTAAGCATATAGATGCCATGGACCTTTATCCAATGGATTCAAGATTCCAGGGGCATGATATAATTACATCGTGGGCATTTACAACCATATTAAGATCTTACCTCCATTATGGAGAAATTCCATGGAAGAAAATAGTAATCAGCGGAAATGTTTATGACCCATTTGGCCAGAAAATGAGCAAAAGCAAGGGAAATATCGTTGAGCCAGGAGCAATCATAGATAATTACGGTGCAGATGCTTTAAGATACTGGGCATCAACAACAATGCAGGGGGAAAACATAAAGCTCAGGGAACAGGATCTGATAAGAGGGCATAAAACTGTAATAAAACTTGAAAATTCACTTAATCTGTTAATGCTCCTAACAAATGATAAAAAACCAGAAAAAACATCCTTTAATTTTGCTATAAACAGGTGGATAGTAACAAAACTGGAAAATACAGTGAATGAAGTAACAGCGTACATGGAAAATAATGAAGTTATGAAGGCCAGAATATCTCTGGATAAGTTTTTCTGGAATATTTACTGTGATAATTATCTTGAAATGATTAAAAACGAGGTTTCCATAGAAGGCAGAAGAAATGAAACTCTTTATACGGCATTTTATGTTATAGAAAATATATTAAAGATGTATTCGCCTATTATGCCGTTCATTACTGAGGAATTATACCACCAGATAAATAAATCATTTAATGGAAGCATAGGCCTTGAACCGTATCCAGAATTTAGCCAGGAGTTATTATATGTGGAAGAAAATGAAATTGATTATATAATATCAATAATAAATCAATTGAGAAACCTGAAAAGCCAGATGAAAATTTCAATGGCTGCACCACTGGATAATATTAAAATATATGGAAATGCTGAATTAATAAAAAAACATGCAAGTATACTTGAAGGCATGATGCACATAAATAGCATGGAAATAATTGACTCGGAAAATATTAAGGTGGAAAATTAGTATATGTCTAAATATCTATCTATTTCCCAATCTGTTACATGAGACCTGAAATCGTCCCATTCCTTTTGTTTAACACGCAATAGATTGTTATAAATAAATTCTCCAAATATTTTTTTCATCAAATCACTTTCTCTGAATGATTCTAAAGCCTGGCCAAGAGAACCGGGCATGGCATTAATATTGTATTTTTTCTTTTCTTCAGGTGACATTTCAAATATATTTTTCTCAATAGATTCGGGAGGATTAATTTTATTTTCAATGCCGTCAAGTCCCATACCAAGTATGGCAGCAAACTGTAAATACTGGTTTCCTGCAGCGTCTGGAAATCTTAATTCCATTCTTTTTCCTTTTGGAGTTGATGATGGAATTCTGACAAGTGCACTTCTGTTTCTGTTTGCCCATGCAATATATACCGGTGCTTCATAACCTGGAATTAATCTTTTGTATGAATTTACTGTGGATGCAAGCACAAGGGATGCGTCCCTGACGCTTTTAAGAATTCCTCCAAGATAATGCATGGCATAATCGCTCAAACAGTATTTATTTGATTCTTTGTAGAAGAGATTATCATTTCCTGAAAATATGCTAGAATGGACGTGCATTCCACTGCCATTTACCCCTTTTATAGGCTTTGGCATAAAAGTGGCATAGTATCCGTATGCATTGGCAGTTTCCTTAACAACGCTTTTTATCATAATAACTCTATCTGCCATTGTAATTGCGTCGGAAAATCTCACATCAATTTCATGCTGCCCGTATGCAACTTCATGATGGGATGCCTCAGGATAATAGCCAAGACCTTCAAGTTTTCTTATAATTTCCTGCTTAACCGTAAATGATCTGTCCAGAGGTTCTTTATCAAAATAACCACCATAGTCACTGGGCTCTATTGTAGGTTCTCCATCTTCACCCTGATTGAAAATAAAATATTCAAGTTCCGGCCCAATATAATATGTTTTATTTTCCTTTGAAAGCCTTTCCACCTGTTTTTCTAAAATGTACCTCGGATCTCCCTCAAATCTTGTGCCATCCGGATTAAATATTTTGCACATAAATCTGGCAGTCTTTCCAGCGTAGTTTTCATTGGTAAGAATGGTATATGATGATAATTCCGGCACTGCTTGCATATCTGAATTTTCTATTTCCTTGAAACCAACTATAGAACTTCCATCAAACATGACACCATTGTATATTACATCCTCAAACCTGTTTTTAGGAATTGTCAATGATTTTACAGAACCAATAATATCAGTGAACTGCAACTGCAAAAACTCTACTTCATCTTTCTTTAACTTTTCAATAAAGGATTGTTCATCCTGCATATACCATAATACAACCGGGCAATAAATACTTTTATGGGTATAATCCGGATAATTGCTTCTTTTTAATATATATACGTGAAATATATTTTATTACACTGCAGTGGCAAGGCAATCGATAATAACTGGAAAACCTTTAATATAGTAGTATTATAATCATAATCAGTGAAAATTTTAAACCGCAACCTTTTCATTGATTTAATCTATACAGTTAAAAATTCGTCACTATTACTGTTACTTCTGATATTTCCTTATCATTTGTATAATAAATCAATAAAAATTTATATTTTCCCAGAAATAATTATTTTCTTTGTCATATTTTATTATCTATCATATATTATGTCAAAAAATATAAGAGACTTTTTCAGAAAAAATTCTGTACTTGTGGGCGGCATTGTTTTTTCTGTTATAATGCCCATAATATTCTATTCAGATAATAACATTTTATTCCTAATTCTTGCTGCAGTTCTTGGTTTTGGCTCATCAATCATAGATTACTGGGAATCAACATACAGAAAAATTGGTAATATACAATATGTGTACACCGGCATAGCAATGGTTGTAATTTTTGCTGCACTTTATTTTACAGATATAAAAAAAATTTACATAATTTTCGCATTATCAGCTTCGCTTATAGTTTTCTCTATAATATTCACACTGCTCACATATCAGAATACCAATTATAAAAAAACATTGCTGATAAAAAAGTTAAAAAGATATATAATTTCTATAGGGGACATAAAAAGGGTAAGAAACAGCTATGCTTTGTTTTATGCCATATCTGTTAATTCTTTTTTATATATATCTGTGGCTATAATTTTGATATCTTTTCCATTAATTGCAATAAAACTGCATGCCGTTAATATAATTTACGACCTTATAGGCATTTCTGGCATATCATTTTTCACAATATTTCTGGGCAATTTAATAAAATCAAGATTGTTTCATGAAATTTCCTTTGTTTCTATATTCTCATTATTCCTCTTAATTGGATTTATTATTTCAATAAAAGATACACAGAAAGACCTCACATTTGCCATATTATTTATCCCGTTAATCACTTTCATGGTTCCCGGATACAGAAAATATATTTCCAGTAAATTCCCAAGAAGTGAGATATATTATGTGAACAAATTTGCGAGCTTTTTTAGCGGCATTTCCATTATATTAGTACCGGTTATTATTCTGGTTTTTATAGGCTTTCCATTATATGCTATCATATTTGAGCTTATTGCTTCAATGATCGCACTTATGATGTGCCTGAAGTTCATAAATTATCCTGAAATAGTTTCACCAAGAAAAACATAAAAATTAATAAAAGAAGTTATAATTGAGCTATATGAATCCAAGAGATGTAAAAAGAATGATGAATCAGATGGGAATCAAATCCACTGAAATGCCTGACGTTAAAGAGGTTATAATGAGGGGAAAAGATAAAGATTATGTTATAGAAAATGCATCTGTAACCATGATAGAGGCACAGGGCCAGAAAACATTTCAGGTTCTTGGAACAATGAAAGAAAAAACAAAATCTGCAGCTGTGCCTGAGTTTAATGAAGACGATATAAAACTGATAATGGAGCAGTGCAACGTTTCAAGGGAAAAAGCTATAGAAGCACTTAAAAAAGCAGATGGTGAACCTGCACAGGCAATTATAGACCTCGGGAATTAAATGAATTGCCTTGAAGACCTTTTAAATGATCAGTTACCAACTGCCGAAGATCAAAACAAACTGCAGTCAATAGCTACAGGTCTTATAAGAGAGATTGGTTTAATATGCAAAACGGAAAAAATAGATGCAAATGCTGTTGAAGTAGGATCTACTTCAAAAAATACAAATTTGAAGTCCAGTGATATCGATATATTTATTACATTCTCAAAATCATATCCTGTTGCTCTTATAGAAAAAAAAGGCCTTGAAATAGGGCATAGAATACTGAAAAACGGCACTGAAAAATATGCTGAGCACCCCTATGTGTCAGGCTATGTTGATGGCGTAAAAGTGGATGTGGTTCCAGCATTCAGAATAAAAGAAGGGGAAAGGATAGTTTCGACAGTGGATCGTACGCCTTTACATACAATTTATGTTAACAGCAGAACCAATAATAAAATGGTTCATGATATCAGATTATTGAAAATTTTCCTGAAAAAAATCAATGTGTATGGATCAGAAATTGCAAAATCCGGATTTTCAGGTTATCTTTGTGAGCTTGCCATTATAAGTTTTGGAAGCTTTGACAAATTTATGGAATATTCAGCCAAGTTGAAAGGTAAAATGATAATTCCTGAAAATTGCAAAACAAAATTCAATGAACCTGTAATAATAATAGACCCTGTAGACCCAACAAGAAATGCCGGTGCAGCAGTAAGCGAGGAAAATCTTTCAAAACTGAAGCTTGCTGCAAAATTGTATACTTCAAATCGCTGTGATATTCTTTTTGATACAGTTCCGGAAGTGCATCATAATAGAGAAACAACAATCAAAGTATTCACCGTAAAAAAACCGGACATAATAGATGATATAATCTATCCACAGGCAGTCCGCCTGAAAAAGAAGATATTTGATATACTTGAAAGATCAGGTTTTATGCCAGTTTCCTTTGAATTATATGTTGGAAACGATATAGAGATACTTATAGAATATTTAATTGAAAAATTGCCAGATGTAAAAAAACATATGGGACCTCCGGTGGAGTCCTGTGAATCAATAAAATTTATAGATTCCTGGAGAGGAAATAAAAGATTGATGCGGGGTCCGTATATAATTGGGCAGAGAATATATGTTGATGCCAGAATTATGCATACGGAAATGGAACAGATAGTGAGGGATGAACTGACTCAAGAAGATATAGGAAAGAATTTAAATTCATTGAAAAATGATATTAAAGTATTGTCCGGTGATAAGATTAATGATTTGCAGGTAACAAAAAATTTCTATTCCAAATATCTTTTTTAATATTATCCGCCTGAAAATATTTCAAGGAAAACTAAATTATCGCCCGGATTTACTACAGCATCTGAGGTTGCAGGAGTTCCATTGAGTATTGCAACAAAACCTTCTTCGTTTATATTAATTATTCTATAAATATCATGAAGTTTTTCTGATTTTTCCAGTTGAATTTTTTGTTTTTCCCTTCCTATTATTTCTATCATAACAGCTCCGGGCAGATTCGAACTGCCGTCCTCGGATTCAAAGTCCGGTATGCTTGTCCGCTACACTACGGAGCTATAACTACATAAGTGTGAATAAATATTAAAATTTGTTGAGAAAATGTTATAATAGTATAAAAAAAATATTTTTATTTTTTTGCAGAGCAATTAAACTCGTCACTGCAGGTTTTTCCAAGGCTTCTTAATATGGAGAAAACTATTCCAAGACCTTTCTGGGCATCTTCATCCTTCATGGCACGAAGAGTTCCCATCATTCCTCCAACAGGTGTTACTGTGTCAGTTTTAATGGCATTTTCTATTGCTTTAACCATATTGACATAGTGTGGTGCTACACTCAGGTCAAGTGTTCCAAGTGAGTTCATAATAACTTTCTGATTCATGATCAGGTTCATTGTGAAATCATTTGATACAAGGCCCATAAGTGTACCCATTGCCTCATCATCATTCAGAACACCAAGTACTGGATCAAGAAGCCCTTTGTTCTGCATAACTGTTACCATTTCAAGAAGGTTGCTCAATGCTTTAACGTTTTTTTCTTCTGACATGATCTTTAAAAGAACCATAACAGAATCGGTTTTCGTTGTAAGTGATAATACATCATCACTTGTTAGCAGTGAGAACACTGTCTTTAAGGTTTCATCGTCGCTCAATATTCCGGATATTACATCAAGAAAGCCAAGGTTATCGAGTTTTTTAATAATCTCAACGGCCCTTGTCAAACTGGATATATATTCCGGTTTCATCAATTTTTCTAACTGTTCATCTTCTGACATCATAATTTCACCAGCTTGCAAGATATTTATCCAGTGCCATATCTCCATTTGTCCACATGAAGTATTTGGTAAACAGTTCCTTCTTTATATGGTTTGTGGGTGATGGCTGTGCTATTTTCTTGTCGCCTCCATAGAAAGTTGTGTCATCCACTGCTATAGCAAAACCTTCAAGCGGGTTATCTGCTATACAAACTACTTCAGGTGTATATGAATCAATTGCTGTAGGAACGCCGAGCTTGTTTGCAAGATCCTGCATAGCTATTCTTGATGTCTGTACTGCAAGGAATCCAAGCTTTGGAACTGTTATCTGATTTGAGTCTCCACATGAGTAAACATTAGGATATTTAACAGATCTCATATGTTCGTCTGTTACCATAAATCCTCCATCATCAAACAGATCCGGTGTTGAATTCTTCACTGCATCGTTTGCTTCGTATGGTGGCAATATAACTGCTATATCAGCTTTTATTGTTTTTCCATCTTCTGAAACAATTGAGTCCTTCTTTATTTCATTTACACGGAAATTCCATACCATATCAAATCCAGCCTGTGTATACATTGTTTTTATAACTCCTCTGGATTCCTTTGATATATCTGTAAGGACTTCTTCTCCTGGTGAGAATATTGTTATATGTGTTTTGTCCATAACACCTTTTTTCTTCAGGAATGCAGGTATCATCAATGAAAGTTCAAATACAGGACCTTCACATGCTGATTCTGCAGGGCCTGCCCAGTTCGTCGGATATTTTCCTCTTGGTTTAAGTGTTCCCTGATAGAAAACTCCAGAACCAATTGCTATGTTTCCTCCTTCGAATTTATTCAATCTCTCATAAAGTGCTGTTGCAAAATCTGGCTCACATGCACTTGCTCCGTATTCGTTCCAGCCCTTCAGGTGCTCAACTCCAAGCTTTGCGCCAAATGCCACAACAAGATAATCGTATGTAAGATTTTCCTTCTTGCCATCAGGTGCTGAGTATTCAACCTTATTCTTCTTTGCATCTATAGCATTAACTGTTCCCAAAATAAATTTAATTCCTTTTGCCGGCAACGCTGTTGCAAGGTCAACTTCCAGATCTTCCGCCTTAAAAACTCCGATACTGACATGAGGCATTCCTGGCCTGAATGCTGCATAAGGAGTGTTATTAATTAAAGTAACATCTACTTTATCTCCAAGCAATCTCTTTGCTGTATAAGCTGCTGTCAATCCAGCAAACCTTCCACCTAAAACAAGTAATTTAGTCATGTTTCACCACTATAGTTATAATATTACAGTTATATATTAACTTTTTTATCATATTTATGAAGAAAATTACCTTTTTGGTGAAAATTTGTAATATTAATTTAAATATAGAGGATAAATGGTTCTATATAAGTATATTATAAATTTAATTTAAAAAGAATATTGCAAATAATTGAATAAAGTGGCATTAAATTCTGTTTTTCGACATTATACATTCATTTTTCACTTTATTGATAAATTCTTCTGTTCCTGCATTGCCGCCTGAGTCTACTGGAATTATACCATTGCTTATTACATTTTCCAGTGCATGGTCAATAATGCTGGCCTGATCTTCCATCTTTAAATGCCTGAACATCATGGAGGCTGAAAGTATTGAAGCAACAGGATTTGCAATATTTTTTCCAGCTATATCCGGTGCGCTCCCATGGACAGGTTCAAACATTGAATTATGGTCCCCGATATTTCCACTGGGGGCATACCCAAGGCCGCCTGCCATGGAGCTTGCCATGTCTGAAAGTATATCACCATAGAGGTTTGGGGCAATTATGTATTTATATTTCAAAGGGTTTTTTACCATATTGTATGCCAGTGAATCTGCATATTCAAAAGATATTTTTCTGTTATTCATACTGGCCCGGGCATCAGCTATTTCCCTCCAGATTGAATACATTGAAACTGCATTTGCCTTATCTGTAACTGTTATATCTCCTGAATTTGCGATACTGTATGCCATGGTGAAAAACCGGTTCAGGTTTTTTTCTGACAGGAATCCCATTGTATAATATATCCTGTTGTTTGATCCTGCGTTTATATTAATGTTAAAATTATATATATTATTATTTTTGCTGAAATTCTTATTTTCATTGAAAGAACCGGAAATATCTGAATAAAAATCCTCCATGTTTTCCCTTAAAATTACCAGATTTATGTCATTCCCTGTAATTTGTTTAAAAGATCTTGCAGGCCTGATATTCATGTAAAGGTCAAGTTCCCTGCGCAGCTTTAATATAACCCCCTGTTCCATAATCCC
>NZ_JBBIRC010000027.1:0-23355 GCF_037442045.1 Ferroplasma sp.
GAATGATGAATCATGAGCTGGTTTCTCCTCTTATAATCAATGAAACCCTTTACCCTTGAATTTAAAGGTATATCGGCATCCAGAAAATGGACAATGGTATCATCGTATTTCTGTACATTGGTAACATTTATTTTTTTCCCATTGGCTATAAAGTAGCCAAGGTCACATGGTTGGCCGCCGCCTTCTGGATAAAAAGCTGTCTGGTTCAGTATTATGCTTTTATTGCCAGAGTATAGAACTATACCAGTAAATTCCTTTATCTTTGTATTATCATAGTATAACGGGCGTGTATGCACAGGAGGATATTCTGCTTTGGCCTTTTTCTTGTTATGCTTGGTTTCGTGCATTGATATTACAATTTCCTGAAAATTATCCGGTAGTTCTAAATTATTTCCAGTAATTTTTCTGTACGATTCCTTAATAAGATCTTCATTAATTCCTTCTGATTCATAGAGGGTAATTGCATCTTTTAAGTCAAGCTTACCATCATGTATATATTTCTGAACCTTTGCAGGTGCCGATTCATTTATTTCACGGTATTTTTCCTCTTCTATGCTTATAATATTTTTAATAAATTCCCTATCATAATTCTTTATAATATTTGAAAATATTTTGTGCTGGAAGTCCATTAGATCCATAAATCCTTTTGAGAATTCTATTTCATCCATAAGCCTGAACGACCTTCTTATAAGTGTTCTTGCTAGATATCCAACCTTTACATTGGATGGTATTACATAGTCAGAAAACATTAAAAGAAGAGTTTTTGTATGGTCAGCAAGGGAATAAACACTCCTTACAATTTTTAATTGCTTTAGAAAATCGTCGTTCATAACAATATTTTTTTCTTTCAGGTATGGCTTTAATTCCTTCAACAGTTTTGATTCGCTGTAAGGATCTATTCTTGCAGAGATTTCTGATATTTTTTGCATTATCCCAGGTTCTACATATCCATTATTTGCATTTGCTTCTATATATTCTATTGTATCAGCAAATATGGATTCGTAAACTGTAGGTGTTCCTGTTGATAGCCATACCAGCCTTTCAAGGCCATAGCCTGTATCAACAATTTTAAGCGGCATTGGAGAATACTTTGTACCTTCTATATCTATATCTCCTTCAGGGTCTTCTTTCATATCCATGAAGACTAACGTAGCTACTTCCAGTCCTCTTACAAATACCTCTACTGCATTTCCAGCATTGCCGCCGCCAAACCATGGCTTTTCCTTATATGTAATTTCATTTCCATTTACATGGAGTTTTTCAGTAATGAATCTGTATGAATACTCTATTGTCTCATTTTTCCAGTAGATATATTTATTCTCATAGTTAAATGCATCGTGGCATAGCATTTCAAATGAAGTTAGATGCCTCCCTGTTTTACCAACAAGATCGAGATCCAGCATGCGTATGCTTGGCTGGGACATTGCAATGGGATTTGCCGGTGGTGGAACAAGCCCTGAAGTCACCTGTGGCTGAAAATCATATATAGATGCGTTTACTAAAAGAACATCGTCGCGCCATCGTGGCACTACGGGATACGGGTCGAGAACAGTATGCCTCTGTTCATCTTTTTGAAAAAATGAGAGAAATTCATGGCGCATTTCATCCATGGTATATGGTTTATATACCGGAGAATTGCCGATGAAAGAATAACTTTCACATGCGGGATCGCCACATGTTTGCTTTTCAGGATTTTCAGTCCAGAAATATGATGAACAGACATTACATTGCTTTCTGATAAAATTATTATCGCGGAAGAAATCCAGATCAAATTCGCTTTGTGACATTTTACATACAATACATTAGAATAAATAAATATAATTGTTATGAATATTTATATGGGCTGTAATGACTGGCGATAAATAATATTTATATCCTTATATTCGATTTGCACTTTATGGAAGAAAGGCTAAAGAGGCCATCTTGGGATGAATATTTCATGCGCATGGCTTATCTTGCGGCATCACGTTCCAACTGTACCAGAAGAAAGGTTGGAGCAGTTATTGTCAGGGATAACAATGTGCTTGCAACTGGATATAACGGGCCTCCCTCGCATACTGTAAACTGCGACGTTGCAGGATGCATCAGGGATGAACTAAAGGTACCGTCAGGTGAAAGGCATGAATTATGCAGAGGATTGCATGCTGAACAGAATGCAATCATACAGGCGGCTGTAAATGGATCGTCCATAAAGGGTTCAAAAATATATGTAACAACACATCCGTGCGTAGTATGTTCCAAAATGATAATGAATTCATACATTGAGGAGATAATATTCGCAGAAGGTTATCCAGATGACCTTGCAGAATTAATGCTGCTGGAAAGTACTGTAAAGATAAGGAAATTCAATTTGAGTGACCGTGAAGTAGAATCAATAATCGGGGTATATTATACACACAAAACAGGAGAAGATTGATACATAAACCCATACTGTAACCATCATATTTATTGAAATTTTTTTAATTCCAGACGCGAAATTCATCATATTTTATGTTATTGTTTTTATAATAAGTTCAAATAAAAAATAAGTTTATATAACAATAAGTGATATACAGTTAACAACTAATGGTTGTTAACTAAGGTGATATAAATGAATGGAAGAAAAGATGATGATTGGGGTGATATCTTCAATGATATGTATGATGAGTTTGGACTTGATATGAGAAAGATAAACAAAGAAATGGCTAAATTCTGGGAATCCATGATGAAGGGAGATGCAAATAGCAAAATAATGGGGCCTTATGTATATGGATTCAGCTATAAGGTCGGCCCTGATGGAAAACCAATGTTTCAGGAATTTGGCAATGTCCCGGGAAACAAACTTGGATATAAAGAGGGTGCACAGGAAGATTACAGGGAGCCTTTAACAGATATAAATGAGGACAAAGATAATGTATACATAACATACGAACTTCCAGGCGTCGAGAAAAGTGACATAAATCTGGTAGTAAATGAAAGCAATATTGAAATGAAAGTTGATAAAGGGTCAAGGAAATACTATAAAAACATTGACTTGAATGCACCTATCGATGTTGATAGTGTTATTGCCAAATTTACAAATGGTGTACTGGACATAACCATTAAAAAATTAAACAGCAAAAATGGCGGAAGAGCAGTTAAGATAGATTAAACTATTTTTTTATTTTTCAGGTATTTTTATGAATGATGATTTATGGTCTATTTTACTTGCGCTGGAAAACAATACAAGGCGAGAGATGTTAAAAACACTGTCAAATTACGACTCTTATGCCCTGGAACTGAGCAGAATGGTTGGAGTTTCGCAGCAGGCAATCAATAAACAGCTTGAAATACTTGAAAAGCTTGGATTAATATCTACAGATGGAAGTGTGCCATCGATTATGGGGCCACCAAGGAAAATATATAAATCCATGGGATTTTCAACGATAATTATAGATTATTCAAAAAATTTTATGAGCATTAAAAAAATGGACTTTAATTATGCAAAAACAGATGTTGAAGGCACAAATTCCGATCTTATCAACGAAATTAAAAATTTGAACAGAGATATTGAAGAAATTGATAGAACAAGAAATTTAATGTCTGCAAAAAAGGATGCAATAATTGGGAAATTAAAGGAAAGAGCTGCAGGATATGATAATTTTTACAGAAAAATTATAAACGAATACTTAGAAACTATGGATGTATCAATAGTAGGAAGAAATACGGGAATCCCCAATGAAATGGTAGTAAAAATCATAGAGAAATTTATGTCCGATTAGATTTTAATATTTCCGATTTTATGTTAAAAGTTATATATTTTTTATACATTGGTAGATATGAAAGTCTCATTTAAATTTGATAGTGAAATTGGATTTACATCAGATGATAGTAAAAAAAAGATAGAGTTCAAAAATTCAATAGTAAACAAAGATGAGTACCATTCTCCAACGGAATTGTTGTTACTTGCTATGGGGGGGTGTACCAGCGATGATGTCCTTAACATATTAAAAAAAATGAGGGAAAAAGTAAAAAGCTACAGATGTGAGGTTACCGGTGAAAAAAGAGACACTGACCCAAAAATGTTAAAATATGCAGAAATACATTATATATTTGATGGTGATGTTGATTCTGAATCGGTAAAGAAGGCTATAGACCTGTCACTGGAAAAATATTGCTCTGTATCGCTCACTGTAAAAGGCGCAGGCATTCCAGTATCATATTATTATACAATAAATGGGAAGGATTACCGCTAATTTTTAAGCCCGTTTCCAGTAAGAATTAGCATGGATCTTCCATCAAAATGATATTTATTATAGGCGGCAAAAACAGTAGCAGAACTGTATTCTACATAGAATCCTTTCAATGCCAAATCCATTCTTGCTTTTATAATTTCATTCTCTGATACAGATATACACATGTTTCCATTTCTCAGTATATTCATTATTGATTTAATAAGTACAGGACGTTTTGCAACCAGTGCATCGGCTATTGATGAAAGATCATTATCCGGATCATATTTTTTCCCATTTGCTGCAGAGCATAAAGGCGATATATTTTCTGGCTGTACTGCTATTATTTTCGGCATAATTTTAATCTCTCCGGAATTATAAAGATGGACTAAACCGCTATAGAGACCGGAGAGCAACGTGCCTGCGGAAACCGGTACAAATATATGATTCGGCATATTGCCCTGAAGAAATATTTCATAGGCAAGTGTTCTAATTCCATCCCTGAATTCGGGATTTAATATGTGCGATGCATAAAATCCGTCAGCGTGTTCAGCTTCTTCCTGAACCTTATCCCTGGATCCATTGATTTTTATTATAGCCGCACCGTAACTTTCAATCTGCTTTAACTTGCCTTGATTTGCATTGGCAGGTACGTATATTTTTGTTTTAAATCCTGATCTTGATCCGTATGCAGCTATGGATGCTCCTGCATTTCCTGATGAATCTTCATTGATTGTACCTATATTTAATTCCCGTTTCATGGAATTCAAATATGAGATTAAATTTTTAGTGCCACGATCCTTATAAGAATACGTTGGTGAGTAATAGTCCAGTTTAAACGATAAGTTTTCATTGATTCTTACAACAGGCGTTTGAACTTCGCCCAACGTTACCCATTTATTTATATAATCAAAGTTGTTTTCAATCTGCTCTGTAAATTTCTTCTCTGGTATAATTTCAAAAGGCTCATTGCATTTACTGCATCTTAATTCGTGTGAAATTCTTGGATGACCGTTAAGGCATACTGTTTTCATAAAAATAATAATACAATGAAAAATAAAATATTTTGCAAAAAATTAAAGAGATGAATAATACGATTCATCGTATGGCTCTGGTTTGAGTCCTTTCCTTTCCCTTATTTTTGCAACTATACCTGCCTGCAGTTCATATGGAACACGTTGGTAACCTGAGTTTTCTGAGCTCCATATGGCCTTTCCCCCAGTGGCACTTCTTATTGCTGATGCAAATCCAATCATCCCTGCTACAGGGGCATTTGCTATTACAGTTATTTCGTCTCCTGTCTGCTGCATATCCTCAACAACACCACGCCTCTGCTGAAGCTCACTTGTGACAGGCCCCATTAAATCCTGCGGCACGCTTATGTAAACTTTCTGTATGGGCTCCATTAGAACCCTCCCCGCCTGGCACATTGCCCCATATATTGAGTTTCTGCCTGCCGGTATAACCTGAGCAGGACCTCTGTGTATGCTATCTTCATGAAGCTTTGCATCCATCAGGCTTACTTTAAGCCCGAACACCTTTTCATTTGCCAGAGGCCCTTTATTAAGTGATTCAGTAAAAGATTCTATAAGAAGTTCCATTGTTTCATCAAGATACTGTATTCCCTTTGTCATATCAATTAAAAGGTTTGTTCCGTGTGTGGATACAAGGCCTCTTGCCTCGTTATGATCAAGGCCTGCTTCCTCAAGTGTTGCCATGACAGCTTTTTTATCCTTGATTTTGGTGCCGTCAGGTATTTTACCGTCAAGTATAGCCTGTACAACTCCTTCTGGTAATGGTGCCACCTTGAAATAGAATCTGTTATGCTTATTTGGAGATTTTCCTTCAAATGGGCCACCAGTTTTATCCACAGTTTCTCTGTAAACTACCAGTGGAGCTGAAGTTACAACTTCAACGTGATAATCATTTTTAATCCTGTACAGTGTAATTTCAAGGTGCAGTTCTCCCATACCTGAAATTAGATGCTCGCCTGTTTCCTGGTTTATATCAACTTGTATTGAAGGGTCTGCCTTGGAAACCGATCTTAATACATCTATAAGTTTAGGAAGATCTGCTGTATGTTTTGCTTCAATTGCAAGTGTAACTACTGGCTCTGAATAATGCGACATTGGCTCAAAATCTTCCATATCCGACAATGATGATACTGTAGATCCTGCAATTGCTCCTTTTAACCCTACAACTGCAGCTATATTTCCTGCAGCTATCTCATCTATTGATATTCTGTCAGGTCCTACCATCATTGATAATAACTGTACTTTTGATTTGCCTGCACCTGTAACATATAATTCATTGCCCTTTCTTATTATTCCTGAGAAAACTCTTCCTACTGCAATTTCACCTGCATGTGGGTCAATAAGTATTTTTGTGATCATCATGCTTATTGGCCCATTGTCATCACATATTTCCATTGCCTTTCCTATATCGCTATTTAGATCTCCATGCCATATCTGTGGTATCCTGTATTTCTGCGCCACAGCTGGATTCGGTAGATTCTTTATAACCATATCAAGAACCACTTTATGCAGTGGTGCCCTTTTGGCAAGTTCTTTCTGTTTTCCCGTACTAACTAAATCTACTATATCCTTAAAAGTTACTTTAAATAAGCCCATTGCGGGAACGGATAATGCCCAGTTATGGTATGCTGAACCGAAAGCCACTGTTCCGTTTTTGACATTTACCAGCCATGATGTAGAAAATTCTTTAGATGCATATTTTGTAATAAGGCGATTGACGTCCGATATTACTTTTATGAAACGCTTCTGCATTTCATCGCCGTTCAATTTCAACTCGTTTATCAGCCTGTCAACTTTGTTAATAAAAAGAACAGGTTTCACCAGCTCCTTAAGAGCCTGCCTGACAACTGTTTCTGTCTGTGGCATTACACCCTCAACTGAATCGACAACAATTACTGTCCCATCAACAGCTCTCATAGCCCTTGTTACATCCCCGCCAAAGTCAACGTGGCCGGGAGTATCTATAAGATTAATAAGGTATTCTTTGCCCTCGACTTCGTGAACCATTGAAGCATTTGCAGCATTAATTGTTATTCCCCTTGCCTGCTCCTGCTCATCATAATCAAGAAGCAATTGCTTTCCTGCCAGTTCCTCGCTCATCATGCCTGCACCGGCTATAAGATTATCACTCAAAGTGGTTTTACCATGATCTATATGAGCGGCAATATCAATATTCCTGATCAATTCTGGATGTTCAACTAATTTCATTGCTTTTGCAACATTTTCTTCCTTTCTACCCATTAACAACACCGTTTAAGTTTATAATACTGTATTAAAAGTCATTATATAATAATTATTAAAATTTATAAAAAATTGGTAATTTAGCTTTTTATCTGGATTTCAATTCTCACGCCATCGGGTATGGATATTCTCATAAGTTGCCTCAGAGTCCTTTCATCGGCATCCACATCCAGAAGGCGTTTGTGTATTCTCATTTCCCAGCGATCCCATGTGGGAGACCCCTCTCCATCTGGACTTTTGCGTACTGGAACTTTGAGTTTCTTTGTTGGTAATGGAACCGGCCCGTGTATTTCAACACCGGTTCTTTTAGCTATGGCTTTTATCTCATTGCAAACAATGTCAACTACCTGATTTTCTGTGCCGCTAAGTGAAATCCTTGCTTTATATGTCATATATCGTCACACTACTGTTGCTTTTTCGAGGTCTATGCATTGACCGGCTGCGACGGTCATACCCATATCCCTGATTGCAAATCTCCCCAGCTGTGGGAATTCTGAAACTTTCTCTATTACAAGGGGTTTATCCGGTATGACCTTTACTATAGCTATATCTCCTGCTTTTATGAAATCAGGTTTGTCCTTAAGAGTTGTTCCATCCTTTGGATTTATTGTCTTTATTATCTCTTCGAATCTGCATGCTATCTGAGCAGTATGAACGTGGAATACAGGTTTATATCCTGCTGCTATAACGCTTGGATGCTGAAGAACTACTATCTGTGCAGTGAATGATTTTACAACTGTTGGCGGTGCTGAAACTGGACCACAGACATCTCCTCTCTTAAGATCGTTCTTTGCTATTCCTCTTACGTTGAATCCTATATTATCACCAGGCTCGGCTTTTTGCATTGCAGTATGGTGTTCCTCTATTGACTTTACTTCTCCTGATTTGTTTGCCGGCAGAAATATAACCTTGTCGTTTACTTTTATAATTCCTGTTTCAACTCTTCCAACAGGAACTGTTCCTATTCCAGTTATTGAATATACATCCTCTACCGGTATTCTTAAAGGCTTGTCTGTTGGTTTCGGAGGTACTTTAAGGTTATTTAAAGCTTCCATAATTGTTGGGCCTTTCCACCAGGAGAGATTGGCACTGGCTTTCATGATATTGTCTCCCTTGTAACCGCTCATAGGTATGATAGGTACATCTCTATATCCAATTGGTGTAAGCAATTTGGTAACCTGTTCCTTAACCTCGTTGAATCTCTTTTCAGCATATGGCGGCTGTGTTGAGTCCATTTTGTTTATTGCAACTATAAGCTGAGATACACCCAGTGTCCTGGCAAGAAATGCATGTTCCCTTGTCTGGGCCATTACTCCTTCTCCTTCCCTTGCTGATACAACAAGAATTGCTGCGTCTGCCTGGCTGGTTCCTGTAATCATATTTTTTACAAAGTCCCTGTGCCCCGGTGCATCTATAATTGTGAAGTAGTACTTATCGGTCTGGAACTTTCTGTGCGTAAGGTCTATTGTAACTCCTCTCTCTCTTTCTTCTTTAAAACGATCCATGACCCATGCAAACTCAAACGTTGCCTTTCCCTTCTCTTCTGATTGTTTCTTGTACTCATCAATTATATGCTGTGGAACCTCTCCGTGTTCGAACAATAATCTCCCAACGAATGTAGATTTCCCATGATCGACATGCCCTATTATAACTAAATTCATATGTGGTAATTCTGCCATTTCTTTCACCTTTAACAAGGATTAACTATCCTTTCTTTACCATATAATACTTTAATATTTAAATATCTTTCTTTCTTAAATACCGCATAAGTATAATGCAGGTACATTGCAAATTATAGATATACTGCTGGAATATCAATAAATTTTATAATCGTATCAATATTACTTTACGCATTAAAATGTAAATGAATGCATTTTTTAACAATAAATATATACTAATTTAAAATCAGGATTTATGGATTCGAAATTTAATATAATTTCAAAAGATAAGGATTCAATTACAGTAGAAATGATAAATTATGATAATACATTATTAAGGCCACTTGTTGAAGAACTCTTAAAAGATGATAAGGTCGTAGAATCTCATTATCATATAAAGCATCCAGATATAGATAATCCGGAAATTTTTGTTAAGGTCAGTTCGGGAAAGCCACAAGCAGCGATTAAAAGGACGATTAAACGTATGGATAAAATTTATGAATCACTGTACACAGAATTTCAGAAAGACCTTGAAAAATTTGATAACAGTATAGAAAAAAATGAGCAATAAATATATTCTTGAATTATCAGGAGAAAATATTGAAATTGCCCATACAGAAATAAGATATATACAGAACGCATTTAAAAATTTTGAAATACTTCAGGAATCTGAGAGATACATATTGATTGAAGGTTCCTATAATAATGCAATGGATTCAGCTTTTACAAATTATATATCCCGAGTAATAGATGAAAATCAGGATTATACTAATTTTATTGAAAACACAATTCCTGAGGGATTTTTTTATGTCAGGGTATCTGAAATGCCGAAAACCGAAACCATGAATGTTGAATCTGAAATCGGAAAAAATCTTGGTGGCAAAGGCAGGATATCTTTTAAGCATCCTGATTTCATAATAAGAGTTATTTTCATGGATAAGTGGTATCTATGCCAGCTGATTTATGAGAGAAATAAAAAGAGCTTTGAAGAACGAAGAGCACCAATGAGGCCGTTCTTCTCACCAGTGTCATTGCACCCAAAATATGCAAGATATCTTGTAAACACTTCTGGAACAGTTCCTGGAGATACATTGCTTGACCCTTTCTGTGGTACCGGTGGCATACTTATAGAGGCTGCCATGCTTGGAAGAAAATTGATAGGAAACGATTCGTCTCTAAATATGGTAATGGGTACAAAACTAAATTTCAAGTATTTTGGCATAGAGAATTACAAAATATATAATAAAGACATAACAGAGCTGTCACTAAATTATAAAGTAGATGGAATAGTAACCGATATGCCTTATGGTAGAAGTTCAGAGATAAATAATCATGACATTGTTGAACTGTACAGAGAAGCTTTTGTTAAATTTAATGAATTATTAAAAAGTGGTGGAAAATGCTCAATAATAGTAAATAACCTTGAACTTCTTGATTATGCAAAGAAATATTTCAATATAGAAAAAACAGTGCCGGTATATCAGCACAAATCACTGACCAGGCAATTTATAATTTTGTCAAAAATTAATTGATGGGAGTTATCTGAATCTGTATATCTTCACCATCAATATCCCAGTTTTTCCCGCCAGTAGTTGATGAAAATTCTATGCTCTTACTAAGAGTTTCCTTTTTTATAAGTTCCATAAATTGTTCAATTGATTTTTTTATACTTCCTGATGCACTGATTTTTGTATTGATATTCTGTGAATATTCAAGATTAAGATCCTTTCTCATTATCTGTATTCTTCTAATGATTTCCCTTGCAAATCCTTCAAGCATAAGTTCTTCATCTATTTTTCTGTTTATAAAGACCGATATTCCTGTTTTATCATCGCTGGCAAAAGCATAATCTTCTGAGGGTTCCTCATGAATTTCAAAAAAGTCCTTTGTGAACTCTTTGCCTTTATAAATGATTTTACCGGTTTTCCTTAATTCGACGGATTTATCATTATCTTCCAGTTCCTTTGCAAATTTGTTTGTATCCCCTCTGAGTATCGGGGCTACTTTTGAAAAAACAGGCTTAACAATAGCTTTTACTGGCTTTTCATCTAAGGATACAAACTTTATTTCTTTGGAATTAAGTTCCGGTGATATTATATCCAGTATCGATTTGTTTATCTCCATATCACTGTATATAAGTATATCTTTTACTACCTGCCTTCCTTTTATGTTTGACTCCTGCCTTGCACGCCTGGACAATTCCATTACAGATATTGCATATTTGAATTCATTTTCAAGGTCATGGTCAATGTAACTTTGGTCCGGCTCTGGATATAATTCAGAATGTATTGTTTCTTCAGGTCCCGACATTTTTAAATACAAATAATCGGAATAGAAAGGAGCAAGAGGTGCAAGCATTTTCAATATATTTATCAGTGTATAGTATAAAGTCTCGTATGCCTTCTTTTTTGTTTCATCAAGTTCCCCTTCCCAGAATCTTTTCCTTGAAAGTCTGAGATAATAATTGGAAAAGTCATTTATTAAATCCATTATATTTCTTAAAGCTATATGAATGTCAAATTCGTCCATATTGTTTTTTACGGCCTCTATAGTTGAGTTTAACCTTGAAAGGATCCATCTGTCCAGCAAATTGTCTGAACGCTCAAGGCTCTGGAAAACAAAACCATCCAGATTTGCATTCGATGCAAAAAATGAATATACGTTAGATAGTGTTCCAAATACTTTTCTGCTGGTATCGCTTATAAGTTTCTTATCTATAGATTTTGAATTCCATGGTGCGCCTGTATAAAAGAAAAGCCTTGCTGCATCGGCTCCATACATGGATATAAACTCTTTAGCAGTAACAAAATTGCCCTTGCTTTTGCTCATTTTCTGGCCATGTTCATCCAGTATAAAACTCATTGACATAACATTTTTATAAGCATTTCGCCCAAAAAGCAGGGATGCAATTACATGAAGTGTGTAAAACCATCCTCTTGTCTGGTCTATTGCTTCACTTATGAAATCTACCGGTATGCTTTCAGTATTAAAGTTTTTATTAAATGGATAATGGGGTGCTGCGTAGGTTGCGCTCCCGGAATCGAACCATGTATCTATAACATATGGCTCTCTCTCCATTGATTCTGAGCATTGCGGGCATTTTAGCTTAACATCATCAATATATGGCCTGTGGAGGTCATCAGGTACGGTGCCACCATATTTCTCAAGGTCTGATCTGCTGCCTATGGCAAGATAATGCCCATTTTTGCATTTCCATACTGGAAGCGGTGTGCCCCAGTACCTGTTTCTGCTCAGGGCCCAGTCCTTTGCATCATCCAGAAAGTTACCGAATCTTCCATGTTTCAGATATTCAGGATACCAGTTAATCTTATCATTATTCTTTTTCAGCAATTCTCTAATGCTTGAAACACGGATAAACCATGCGTCCATTGGATAGTATAAAAGTTTTGTTCCACATCTGTAGCAAAAGGGGTATGTATGCTTTATTTTCTGGCTTTTAAAAAGAAGTTTATTTTCCTTTAAATATCCTATTATTTCAGAATTTGCATCCATGACAAATTGATTTTTCCATGGAACGCTGTTATTGAACTTCCCCTCTGAATCTACAGGATTAACAAGTTCAATGTTGTATTCTTTTGCAATATCAAAATCATCGGCACCAAAAGCAGGTGCTGCATGTACTATGCCTGTACCATCGTCGGCTGTTACAAAATCGCCTGTAACAACCTTAAGTGCGTTTTCCCCAACTTCCAGAAATGGCATTAGCTGATCATAATGCATTCCTGCAAGCTCGCTTCCCTTCATGGTTTTTATAACTTTGGGCTCCTTGAAAAGTGATTTTACTTTCTCTGATAATACATAATATTCATTTCCATCTTCTGACACCAGTGAATATTCAAAATCTTTATTTACAACCAGGATTTCATTCGATGGCAATGTCCATGGTGTTGTGGTCCATGCTATAAGGTATCGGTTCATGCTTCCTTTTACCTTAAATTTAACATATACTGATATGTCATCTGTGTCCTTGTATCCCTGGGCAACCTCATGGGAACTTAATGATGTTCCACACCTTGGGCAGTATGGCACTATTTTATAATCCTTTACAAGCATTTTCTCATCAAAAAGTTTCTTCAGGGCATACCATTCACTTTCCATGTATTCATTCCTTAATGTTACATATGAAGCATTTTCATCAATCCAGTAACCTATTTCATTATCTATTTCATTCCATTCATCTATATATGTAAATACACTATTTCTGCAGTATTCATTGAATTTTGCTATGCCAAAATCCTCTATTTCTTTCTTTGTATTGAATCCAAAATGTTTTTCAGCTTCCAGCTCAACAGGCAATCCATGGCAATCCCAGCCACCTGTTCTTCTGCCTATATCATAACCTGACATGTACTTATATCTTACAACAGTATCTTTAACAGTTCTGGTCATCAAATGGCCAACGTGTGGCCTTCCATTGGCTGTTGGCGGCCCCTCAAGGAATGTATATTGTTTCAGATTCCGGCTCTTATGCAATATATTTTCTATTATTTTATTATCATCCCAGTATTTTCTTATTTCTTTTTCCACATCCATTAATGATTTGTTAACATCGATAGTTTGATAAAAATTCTGATTCATTATCAGTTTAGTAATAAAATGTATTTATTATTTTTTATAATTTCAATTTGCAGGGCCTAACTTAAATTATACAGTTAAATAATAAAACTACGGAGCAAAAATATAATCTATTTCAATTTCTGTATTTGCTGTATGAATATATAAGATCTATCAGATTTTTCTCCATTTTCTCATCAATAGTCCCATCTTCCCTTTTCTTTATTATATAATCCTTGGCGTCTTTAATTCCTTTTTTCGAAGTAATAGCATAAATACTGCCTCTGACGGCTCCCCTAACACTATCTGGAAGTTCTTTTAACAGTGTCCCAAGCATATAGTTAAATTCATCCTCTCGCCGCATATCAAGTTTTTTAACTGCCTTTTCCCCATTATTTTCACGATAATTTTTATTGACTCTTGTTCCATATTTTCTATATTTGTAATTGGCCATTTACTTTTATAGGTTAAATTTATATTTAATATTTGTTAATTTGTTAATTAATATCCTCTGATTTATATTTGCAATATGGGATTTTCTGGAAGCTGTAGGTATTTTTCATGATTCAATCAGGGGAATTCCAGCTCCACATATTTTTCAGAGTGAATATAACATCTCATAGTTAGTACTATTGTAAAGATATCCGACCGGCATATTTTTTATATGTAATTATCCAACATAGCAACTATTTGTAAAAACATTATATATCAGGAAAAAATATAGTTTAAGGTTAGATATTATGAAAATGCCAAAACAAATAAAAACTTACTGTCCATACTGCAAAAAACATACTGTTCATGATGTGGAAAAAGTCCGTAAAAGAAAAGCCAGTGAATTGAAGGCAGGACAGAGAAGATTCAGAAGGGTAACGTCCGGTTACGGTGGTTTCCCAAGGCCAAGATACGAAGGGAGAGAAAAGCCTACTAAAAGAATTGCATTGAGATTAAAATGTACGGTTTGCAAGAAATCGATAACTCCTCCAACACAGAGAGCTAAGAAGTTTGAAATAATAGAGGCGTGAATATGACTGATGAATTTAAAAAATTAAAAAACACAGGGAATAATTTTTTGAAAATTAAATGCAAAAGCTGCGGAAATGAACAGATTATTTATTCAAAAATTTCTTCGGTTGTTTTATGTAACATCTGTGGATCAACTATAGCAAAACCCACAGGTTCAACTCTAGCAACATCCGGCGAACTTGTTGAAAAAGTAAAATTGTAGGTTTATTATGTTTAAAGATATGCCAGAACCGGGAGATTTAGTAGTCGTTACAATAAAGGAAGTACAGAATTATGGTGCCATTGTACAATTAGATGAATATCCAGGCATATCTGGCTTTATACATATAGCAGAAATTGCAACTGGCTGGATAAAACATATCAAGGATTTTGTAAGAGTTAACCAGAGAACAGTATGTAAAGTATTAAATGCAGATAGTAACAGAAGGCATGTTGATCTTTCTCTTAAAAGGGTCAATGAACATCAAAAAAGAGAAAAAATAGAAGAATGGAAGAATGACCAGAAATCCTATAAACTTCTTGAAATTATGGCACATGATGCAAATATAGTTGATAAGGGCAAAATAAAAGATATAGAAAATTATTTGATCTCAGAATATGGAAATATTTATGATGCGTTCTTTGATGCAGCATCAAACAAAGAATTTATGCAGGATAGAAACGAAACCTGGAAAAGTACTTTTATAAAAGTTGCAAAGGAAAATATATCAATTCCCATGGTAAAAATAGGTGGGGAAATGGATATATATTCATTTGCGCCAGATGGCGTAGAACTGATAAAAAATGCTCTTGATGTTCAGGATAGCAATGCGATTATAACATATGCAGGAGCGCCAAAATATAGAATTTCTATAATGGGTGAAGATTATAAATCCGCAGAAGAAAAATTAAAAAAAGCTCTTGAAACGATATCAACCAGTTGTAAAAAAAATAATATATCGTATAGTTTCACAAGGGATGAGCAATGAAGACATTGATAATGAAATGCCCGTCCTGTGGCACATATACTATGAAGAACATCTGTCCAAATTGTGGAACGGCAACTGTAATGGCAATACCAATGAAATATTCTCCAGCCGATAAATTCCAAAAATACAGAATTAAAATTTTAGAGGGAAAAGATGGAAAAAATAATGATTAAAAACTATGAAGAACCTGAACTTAACTCGCCGATATTTATTGGGGGGCTGCCCGGCATCGGGAATGTGGGAAAGATAACCGCGGATTATTTTATAGATAATCTCAAAATGAAGAAAATTGCAGATATATACTCAGAATTTCTTCCTCCGCAGGTATTCATTTACAATAATGTGATACATCTTGTCAGAGAGAGCCTGTATTATAAAAAAACCGGTAAAAAGCATGACCTTATTTTTCTCACCGGAGATTTTCAGGGAACAACTCAGGAAGGGCAGTACGAACTTTCATACAGTACACTTGAGCTCCTTAAAAAATATGAAGTTTCAACAATTTATACTCTTGGTGGCTACAGTGTTGGAAAAATTGTGGACAATCCAAGAGTTCTTGGTGCTGTAACTGATAAAAAACTAATTAAGCCTCTGGCCAGTAAGGGAGTTGTTTTTCCAGAAGGAGAACCCGCTGGAGGAATAGTTGGATCGGCTGGTCTGATACTTGGCATGGGTACGGAAATGTTTTCTATTCCCGGAGCCTGCTTCATGGGCGAAACTTCAGGATATTTTGCAGACCCAAAAAGTGCACGTGCAATAATAACAGTACTATCCAAAGTACTGAAAACAAGAATAAACCTGAAGGACATAGATGAGAAAACAAAACAGCTGGAAGAAATAACTGAAAAAATGCGCCAGGAGGCTAAAAATAAAAGCTCCAAAGACGATCTTGGCTACTTTGGATAAATATTTTAAATTCTTTTATATTTGAAAGGCATACAGTATTTATGAAAGCCGAAGTTTTTAAACCAGGCAATATTAAAAAACTTGAAAAGAATTTTAAGGATATTTCTGATGTGGATAAACCCGTATATTATACTGTAATAAACCTTTTTAACAACTTTCCACGAATTTCTGCCATAAAACTGTACCGTGACAGCGATATAGATTTAAAAATAAGGCTTGGAAACAAAGACTATAGATACATAAAGATATTAAAATCGCAATCAGGAATGTTCGATATTATGAGATTGCCGCTTGACGAAAGAAAGATAGGGAAAAATAGCCTTTATGAACTGGTAAGAAAAGACCTGAATTCGAGCAATGAACTTTCCAGAGAAACCAGGAATGAAATTTTAAAATATATAGATTTTAACAGGAACAGAAAAAAATTGCTGTATATACTGATCGATAGTGAGAATAAAAATTACTATATTATGAAAGAAACTACAATAAAGGATATAGTGATACATGATATTGAATACATATATACAAAGGATAGTTCTTATAAAATATACAATGGAAAAATATCCGCAAGGTTTATTGGGAATTACTGGGACAGTTACCTGAAAAAAAGAAAAAAGACTGAAAAAGATGTGTGGAAAGCGTTAATAACACAGTAAATTTATGTTTAAAAGTGTTAATATTTCATACCAAAAATTATTAAACAGAGTATTCATACGCAATAATGGATTATGATGTTGACGTTGCAATAGTAGGTGGTGGGCTTGCAGGAATTTCTGCGGCGATTACGGCGGCAAAAAATGGCCTTTCTGTTATAGTTCTGGAACGTGGTGAGCGTTCAGGGTCTAAGAATGTGTCTGGAGGCAGAATGTATGTTCATTCCTTGAAAAAACTTCTAGGAGATCGGTTTAAAGATGCGCCACTGGAGCTTCCAATTAAAAAAGAAACTTTTGAAATTTATACAGGTAATAAAAAAATTAATTTTTCATTTGAAAATCAGGATTCAGAAAACAGCTATTCGATACTGAGATCAAAATTCGATGCATGGTTTGCTTCAGAAGCCGAAAATCTTGGAGTGCCTGTATCCTATTCAACACTTGTATCAGGTATTGACAGGGAAGAGTCAGGGCTTACCGTAAGAAGCGATAGGGGAGACATAAAAACTCCACTTGTTATAGAAAGCGACGGTGCTGCAGCATTTGCTTCCAGATATCTTGGCATTAAAAAAGAAAAGAAATTTAAAATGCAGCCTGTAAAAAATCTTCACGGCAATCCAGATTTTATGCCGGAGCAGTTCATGGTGGGGGTTAAGGAAATAGTCGACAAAAAGCCAGAGTATGATTATGGAGAAGCAAAAACCATATTAGGGCTTTCAGATGGGATAAAGGGCGGAGGCTTTTCTTATACCAATAAGGAAACAACTTCCATAGGGCTTACTCTTAAGCTTGATTCCCTTGAAGGAAATAAGGAAAAGGCATTCGAAATCATAGAAGATTTTAGAGATAAACTTGGAATAGAAGGAAAATTGCTGGAATACTCAGCACACATGATTCCGTTCTACAGATTTGATACACTTCCTCAGAGATATGCAGAAAACCTTCTTGTTACTGGAGATGCAGCTGGATTTTTAATAAACGATGGGTTTACAATCAGGGGCATGGACAATGCGATTGAATCAGGCCGCCTTGCAGGTGAGGCAGCTAAAAAAATTAAGGATTCAGGAGATTATAGCGATACTTTTATTTACGAACAGATGCTGGAAGACAGTTTCATACTGAAAGATATGCAGGCATCTTCCAGAATTTCATCATTATTTGGAAATGAAAGAACGTTTGATGCATACCCAAAGATGATGGCAAACATACTTGAAAGAATGTTTACAGTTACAGAAAATCCCAGAGAAAATATAAAAAATGTAATGATGGATGAAGTTAAAAAGAACAATATAGGTTATTACACACTATTGCAGGACATGTTAAAGGTGATATAATGGAATTAATAAAAAGACTTGGGCTTAACAAGAATGAAGTTGGAAACAATAGCCATATAACAGTTAATACAGACATATGCAAAACATGCGTTGATAAACCATGCATAAAGGTCTGCCCTGCCGGCACATACGAGGAGGATATGGAAAATGGAATATCGGTTCATTATGAACGATGCCTGGAATGTGGTGCAGCATTATACGCATGCCCATTTGGTGCGCTGGAATTCAAATATCCTGAAAAAGGAGTCAGCTACATTTACGGATAAAAATAAATTTTAATTTTTTCTTCCTTTTATTATTTCATTTCTGCAGCTGCATGATTTAAAATCACATGATCTTATTGCAAATTCCGGACACATGTCAAGAATTTCTGGTGTTCTTGTTTCAACGGCTTCCTTAATGTTTTCAATATTTTTCATGCATAGAGCTATAATATTATCCAAATCGAATGTCACATCGTGTACCTTAACCGTATTTTGAAGCTTTGGATAAACTACTATTATAAGCCCTTCGTTCATATTTCTTCTTGCGCATGTTATTGCCATTTCCGAATAATATGTTTCAGGAATACTACCAGGATATCTGGAATTATTTATTTTTAACAGATAAGGAATTATTGAATTTTCGTCGTAAATATTTTTTATTATATATTTGTCATCGCCATATAATGGCAGAGTTGAAACTTTGTTCATGGCCGCTTTTTCGGTTCCACTTACGTTCAGTATTGATTTATTGATTGAGTCAATGACCAGAAATTTTATATTGTTTTTTTCATAGTAGGATTCTGGAATCTCACCTGAATTTTTTGAATTTCTTTCATCGCCAATAATCTTATGATAATATTTTCTGGGATAGATAAGATCGTAAAATCTCAGATCTATGAAAGTATCCCCAGATCTATAAACTTCTGAAAGCAGGGATTCCATGTCATGGTCTTCTTCTATTTTGGCAGCATTATTGAGCCATGACGAATCATCGGGGCGGAGGGAATCACAATGGCATATATTTGCTTCCCTGTAAGGGCATCCGTATCCAAAATATGAGCATCTTGAAAAATCATTAATATCTCCATTTTCCAGTGCCCTTTTAATCAGTGAAAATCTGAAAACCATCTCATTTTCTATTGCTCCTCTGTCTATTATAGAAACCTTATAGGCATAAAAGTTTTCGTTTGAAAAGAAAACAAGGTAATTATCACTGGAGAAATTACGGTTCATAACAGCATAAAACAGTAACTGTTCAAGATCGGAACTATAAATATTGTATATATTTTCCAGACTGATGCGGTCAATGGTTTTTGTTTTGAATTCTACTACGGAATCATAAAGCATGAAGTCAGCTCTGCCAACCACATTCAGCCCAAGATCTGAACCGGTTATTATAACCTCGGAACCTGAAAAACCTGGTAATTGTTCAAACCATTGCCTTGCCAGAAAATGGGTTTCCTCTCCGCCTTTCATGCGTGCTGCCAGATTTTCAGGCATCTGTACATCCGGGTATTTTCTTGAAAAAAATGATCTGGCCGGATTGATCAGGTCAGTAACGTATAAATATTCTGGAATTTGCAAATTTTTTATTTTATCCTGAATTATTCGTGAAATATAGATGTTTTCCGTTTCACCAATTTTGGATAATTTAATATCAAATAAAAAAGACATAATAATGCATTGTAATTAACTTAAAAAATTTTGTTTAAACTATGGAATATTTTTTATCGTGTTTTTTAAGCAATTTCAATGAGGCAATATTGTTTAAAACCTCTTCCACATTAACCTGATCCACATTTAAGCCGTAGTTTTCACTCAGTTTTTCTTTCAGGGCTTCAACAGTTACAGGATCTTCCATGAATTTCTTTGCAAGGTTGTATGTATCTTCATATACATTCCATGGAAATATGAACCATGCCCACTGTTCTTTCTGCAATCCTTTTCCATAGTAATCAGGTGTATATTTTGAATCATTTACATAGAGCATTGATGTTGTTTTTACTTCAGCAGGATTCAGTGACTTGATATAATTATATGAAAGCTTCATGCTTTCTCCGGTGTCAGTGATATCATCAACAATTAATACCTTTTTCCCTGCAATATCATAATTTAATTTCTCTTTCAGGACTGCTTTTCCATCCACTGTAGCTGTGACTCCCCAGTGTTCTGTTTTTATTGAAACAAGATCTTTTTTGAATAAATAATCTGCAACCATTCTTGCAGGAACAAGCCCGCCACGGGCTATTCCAATAATAATGTCTGGATTGTATTTATCCTCTATGACCATTTTCATGATTCCTTTTGTCCATTCCTCTATTTCGCTCCACGAAACATATACAGCCTTGAATTCCATTTTTTATCTAATGATAAGTGGTTATTGTTATTTTAATGTTCTTTATAAAATAAATTAATACTCAGCATCAGCCATTGGTTCCATTTTAGCAGATCTTTTGGATAATAAAAATGGAGATATAATAAAGGCAATAAACACTATCGTAAGTACAGGTATGATGCCATATATGGAACTCTTTATGCTTATAAATTCAGCACTGATAAGCACTGGAATTATAGCAACGCCAACATTGGTTGCAACACTGTACATTGATGTGGCAAATCCTGCCTTTCCTGGATCATCCGCATAGTTTATTATTGAATTCAAAGCCATAACCCAGAATGCATTACCAAAGAATCCGAAAATAAAGAATGAACCGGTAATCAATGCAGCTATTCCTGTGTAAACAAGAGAGTAAAGAAGTATTATTGCAAAGACGAATGATATCAGCCCGGTGAATATAGTACCGGATTTTATCATGCGGTACCGCTCAAAAATAAATGGAAGTGTAAGGGCTCCGAGTGCTGATCCTAAGAATTCAACCCCTCCCATTACTCCTGAAAGCTTTAACAGAAAAGTTCCGGTAAAATGAAATCCAAGAGCTGTGGCTGCTATGTCCCCGAATAATATTGATATCGATGCCATTGACAATCCAATGTACCAGTTTTTAACCATGCCTGGGCTGAATGACCCGCGCAATGATTTTCCTTTATATTTTTCCGGGAACTGTGGCAGAACCATGAAAAGCATGATGGATGCGATAATTGTTAATACTGCTGGTATTACCATAATTCCGACCAGTGACGATGCTATGTAAATATACGGACCGGAGAAGGCTCCGGCCGACATACCAAGGAATAAAAATCCGATGCTGAGTCCAGCTATGGTTGCCGATTTTTTTCTGTCCATACTTTCTGCTATGCTACCAACAGGAGCCAGAGAAAATGGGTATGCACTGGCTGCGACTATAGAGAGTATAAGAAATTCCAGATAATCGGTTGCAAAAATACGTACAAAAAGGCCTGTTATAGAAAACAGCATAGCAAGATATATTGATGATTTTACAGTGAATTTTGCGGACAGAACACCAGCAACAAGGCCCAGTATAGCCATTGTGTAACCGTATACTGATAGAATCAAAACAACTTCGGATAAAGAAGCTGAAAGATGGCTCATCAGTTCAGGAATAACTGGGGATAGAACGAACCAGCCAAATCCAATTGTAAAAACAAAGAACCAGTAAGGGATCAATTTTCTCATATTATCCATGATTGATAATATCTATCAGGTTTATAAAATTTTACTCTATTATGGTCTAATTATAACCACTTAACAATATTTAATAATAATAGAGTTATAAAATATTATGGAATTTGCATTCAGTGACGAACAGCAACTTTTAAGGAAAAATACGGCAGAGTTTTTGGAGAAAAATTTAAAGCCGTATGTAAAACAGATTGATTCAGAAGGTGAAATACCGCTGGATTTCTTCAGGAAAGCAGGTGAAATTGGAATTATTTCTCCATTGATCAAGCAGAAGTATAAGGGGCCAAGCCTGTCTTTTTTGGATTCTGCAATCATATCTGAGGAAATTGCAAAAGTAGATACCAGCATGGCTACATCGGTATATTATTTATTGAACACTTCCTGGGCTTATATCCTCCAGAAATATGGAAAACAGAAGTTAAAAGATAATCTTCTTCCCGAAATTGCAAATGGAAATAAATTTATAGGTATTGCATCAACGGAGCCATCTGGCGGCAGTGATGTTGCAAATATTTCGACTGCTGGTGAAATGAAAGATGGAAATATAATTATAAATGGAGAGAAAATGTATATAAGTGGTGGGGTAGAAGCAAAAAGAAATGGAGGTGGACACCTTACTCTTGTTAAAACCGATAAAGAAAAAGGGCACAAAGGGATTACAATGGTGTATGTTCCCGCAGATACCGATGGAATTGAAATAACAAAACTCGAAAATATGGGAAGAATGGGGATATCTACCTGTGGAATAAAATACAATAATGTAACCGTCCCGGAAGAAAATATTATTGGAGAAGTGAATGAAGGCTTCTATTACTCCATGGACGGATTCAATCATGCAAGAATTATGGTAGCTGCGGCATGCAATGGATTGTCCGATGTTATGCTTGAAAAGGGATTGAATTACATAAAGGAGAGGAAGGCATTTGGCAAAGCTCTCAGCGATTTTGAGGGCATTTCCTTTGAAGCAGCAGATCTAAGGACAGATATAGAAATGGCATCACTTTTAAATTATAAGGCAGCGTATATGGCTGATATAGAAGACCCGGATTTTTATATATACAGTTCCATGTCAAAGCTTAAATCGCCACAGGTGGCAATGGATACTGTTAAAAAAGTCATGATGTGGTTTGGTGCATATGGTTATACAAAAGATTCAGGAATAGAAATGAGTGCAAGGGGAATATTTTC
>NZ_JBBIRC010000028.1:0-19607 GCF_037442045.1 Ferroplasma sp.
CTGTAAAGCATATCTTCTGTAATTTTCAGTAGATAGCTATATAAAACATACAATAATAATCTGCCATGAAATTAAGCGAGGTCGTTCCTTCTGAATTCCTGAAAGTAACAGACAATAATGATTTTACTTTATATAAGCATCAGGAAGAAGCAATAAAAAAAATTAGAAATAATAGAAACGTTATAGTTTCAGTGCCAACTGCTTCTGGAAAGACGCTTATTGCTTATATTTCAATTTATGATGCGTATTTAAAGGGAAAAAAATCAATGTACATTGTGCCTTTAAGATCACTTGCAATGGAAAAATTTGCAGAGTTATTATCGCTTAAAGACCTGGGATTAAAAGTAACCATATCAATAGGAGATTATGATGTGCCGCCATCTTTTGTAAAAAATTACGATGTTATAATTGCAACATCCGAAAGAGCTGATTCAATGCTTCACCGTGACCCGGACATATTGAACTATTTTGGCCTGGTGATTATTGATGAAATTCATATGATTGGGGATGAATCCAGAGGGCCAAGGCTTGAAACCGTTATATCTTCCATATTATATCTTAATCCTGAAGTATTATTACTTGGCTTATCAGCAACTGTTTCAAATATTAAGGAACTTGCAGAATGGATGAATTCAGATACTGTTATATCAGATTTTCGAGCTGTGCCACTTGAAACAGGAATAATATTCAAGAATAAGCTGATCAGTAAAGATGATACAAAACAGCTTGGTAGGGATGATGAAGTATACTTAATAAAGGAAAGTGTGGAATCAGGTGGCCAGGTGCTTGTATTCAGGAATTCAAGAAGAAATGCTGAGAAATACTCAGAAAGTTTAACAAATTTCTTTAATTTTAAAAATGATTTGGAAACTATGGAAGTTTTTCCAGATCTCTTTACCGATGATCAGCTCAATATGATTTTGCATGGTGTAATGTTTCATCATGCTGGGCTATCCAATGAACAGAGAACAGAGATAGAAAAACTCTATAAAAATGGTTATATCAAAATACTTGCAGCAACGCCAACACTGGCCGCAGGTGTGAATTTGCCAGCCAGAACAGTTATAATAAGAGATATAACAAGATTTTCTGATGGATACAGCAAGCCAATATCTGCAATAGAGATACAGCAGATGCTGGGAAGGGCTGGGAGGCCAAAATATGACAAAAAGGGATATGGATACATATATGTTTCATCTCCAGGCATGATGCATGTAGCAGAAGGATATTTAAGTGGAGAACTTGAGCCTGTTATGTCACATATGGATTCAAACAGCCTTATAAGGTTCAATATACTTGCAATTGTCTCTTCAGGAATAGCACATAATTTAAAGGGCATTGAATCATTTTATGCAAAAACACTTCTTGCCATACAGAATGATATAGAAGATTATGGTCTTTCATTTGAAAGCGCATTATATTTTCTCATCGACAATGATTTTATTAAAGAAGAAAACGGATTTTACAGTGCCACCAAATTTGGAACTCTTACATCGGAACTTTATATTGACCCTGTTACTTCACTTATATTAAAACAGTGCATTGGCCTTGAATTTTCAGAGGAACTTTACCTTTATTATATCTGCAAAACACCTGATATGATCACTTTCAATTACAGAACATCTGATTACGAATACCTTGAAGAATTCCTTGACAAATACAGTATAAATGATTTCAGTGAAGAGTCAATGAAAGCAGCAAAAACTGCAATAATACTCAATGAGTGGATTAATGAGGTTCCTACCGGAACAATATCTGAAAACTTTGGCATAGGGCCAGGGGATATTCAGGCAAAGGCATCCTCTGCAGACTGGATATCCTATTCATTATACAGAATGGCACATATGTTTGATAAGGAGAAGGAAAGTACGCTTCTGCATTTAAATATAAGAATAAAGGAAGGAGTAAAAGAAGAAATAGTGAGAATAATAGAAATTCCCGGAATAGGAAGAGTCCGTGGCCGCCGGCTCTACAGTAATGGATTTGCATCAATAGAAGCAATTGCAAATGCAAAAATTGAAGATATATCAAGGATCTTTGGTTTCTCCGTAAAGCTGGCAAAGGATACGATTGAAAATGCAGGCAGGCTGAACAACAGGTATTTCAGGAAGTAATATGTTCCATGTGAAAGTTTATAAGAAAAATGCACAAAAAACAATTGAAGAATTAAAAAACTTGAATTTAATAAATGTAGATTATAAGATAATTAATGATAGCGAATATGTATATATTCCTTTAAAAAGCAATACTTCTAGTTATGATACTGTAGATATAGAGGGAATAGCTTCTTCCAGGCCAAAACTTGAAAAGGTATCTTTCTCATATGATATTATGGGCAGTATTGCAATTATAAAAGGAAAAACTATTGAAGAAGCCAGATCTCTCTCAACTTATTTGAAAACCAGAAAAAATATTAAGACTATTTATTATGACAGTGGCATTTCAGGGGAATTCAGGACAAGGCAACTAAAATTAATTTATGGTGAACCTGTAACAAGAACAGTATACAGAGAAAATGGGATAAGGCTGAATGTTGATGTGTCAAAGGCTTATTTTTCTCCAAGGCTTGCAAGTGAACGCCTGAGAATAGCAAAGGAGGTTTTGCCCGGTGAATATATAATAGATATGTTTGCAGGCATAGGCCCATTTTCACTTCTAATCGCAAAGAATAAGGAATGCAAAATAATTGCAATGGATATAAATCCCGATGCCATAACGATTTTTAATGAAAATATAAAATTAAATAAATTAAAAGGAACAGTGGCAGCATTCTGTGGAGATTCAGCAAAATTAATAAAATCCTACAATAATGCTGATAGAGTAATTATGAATTTGCCACATGATGCGTGGAAATATACAGATTTAGCATACAGTGTACTGAAAACAGGCGGAGTGATTAACTACTATGAAATATGTGACCTTCCAACTCTTGAATATAGAATGGAATGCTTTAAAAATGCAGGGCTTGAAATAATCTATAAAAGAATTGTGCATGGCTTTTCAAAATATCAGAATATGTACTCCATTGAGCTAAAAAAAATATAAATAAATACTTTATAACGATTATAAAGAGATGAGTATTGCCCACAAAATAGGAGATATCGCCTCGGGAGTATACGAGCAGGCTTTAATGGAAGAGGTCAAAAAAGATAAAGTACCCCATCATCTGGGAATTATTACAGACGGCAACAGGCGATATGCCAGGCAGGTTGGGCTTTCACCAAATGAAGGGCATGTTAAGGGTAAGGATAAGCTCGAGGAAGTTCTTAACTGGTCAATGGAAATTGGAATAAAAATAGTCACTGTTTATGGGTTTTCAACTGAAAATTTTAAAAGAGATACACAGGAAGTAAAATTCTTATTTAATTTAATAAATGATGCACTTCTTGGTTTATTGAAGGATAACAGAGTATATAAAAACGAAATTAAGGTAAGGGTTATAGGTGACTTTAAAGGCCTTCCAGAGTATCTTATACAAACCATCAAAGAAGTAGAAAAAACAACAGAAAATTTCAAAAAATTCAAATTCAATCTTGCAATTGGTTATGGCGGCAGGCAGGAAATAATAGATGCAGTAAAGCACATAGCAACTGATGTGCTATCTCAGAATATAAAAATTGAAGATATAAATGAAACGCTTTTCAGGAATTATCTTTACGATAACACACTCACGGATCCAGATCTTATTTTAAGGACAAGCGGTGAGGAAAGAATTTCTAATTTTCTTCTATGGCAATCGGCTTATTCTGAGCTGTATTTTTCAGATGTGAACTGGCCAGATTTTAAAAAACTGGATTTTTTGCGTGCCATATATTCTTACCAGTCAAGAAAGAGGAGGTACGGACAGTAATGTATGTAGCAATAGATGATACTGACAGCCAGGATAGAATGTGCACAACATATACGATATTTGATATAATTTCCAGAGGTAAATATGATATTATAGGAGATCCAGAGCTTGTCAGGCTTAATCCGAATATAAGTTATAAAACCAGAGGGAATGGTGCACTGAATATAAATCTTGGCAAAGGTAACGGAAAAAGATCTATAACTGGAAAAATATCCGGAAAATACATATATTCCTATGAAAAACTTCGTGAAGAGCCTGACCAGAATGAACTGATGGATTTTATTTCATCTATTGTTGAAGAATTATATGTAAAGGATAGCGAAAAAACCAATCCCGGAATAGTAATTTCTGGCGATAGATTTGAAAAAACGCTTTACAGCAAAGCACTTCAGGAAGATATAAGCATCAATTTCATAGAAAAATATCTTGCAGAAAAAGCGATATATAAAAAAATTAAAACAGGGCATGGAATTATTGGATCTTCAGCATCTCTTGCATGGCCGGGCCAGAAATATACTTACGAATTATTAGATTACAGGTATCCCCATTATGGGGCGATAAGCCATGATGAGAAAATCATGATTTCTCTTATTCCTGAGGAATACCAGACTACATTCAATAATGTAGACCTTGAAAATAATTATCCTGCCATATTTCCAAAACCAAAAACTCCGGTAATATTTGGTGTCAGAGGTGTTGATAAAAACGATCTGATCTCAATTTACGGCAAAATACAGGAAAAGCATAAAATAGATGATCAGGGATATATAATATTCAAAACTAATCAGGGCACTGATGATCATATACTTATAGAACCGGATTACCTTTCAAATATGGGTTCTTATTCAGCCACAGGCATTATTTCCGGCAATCCATATACAATAGAAGGAGGGCACAGCTTCGTTGAAATGAAATATAAAAATTATAAAATAAAACTTGCAGCGTTTGAACCAACAAAGGAATTTAGAAAAGTATTGAATTCCCTTATACCGGGAGACATTGTAAATGCATATGGTTCATACATGAATGGGGCTATAAAGCTGGAAAAAATAAAAATTATAAAAAAAGCAAAGCTCTACAGAAAAGAAGCTCCGGTATGCCCTGATTGCCATGTTAAAACAAAATCAAAAGGATTTATGGACTACAGATGCCCGGTATGCAAAAAAAGGTATAAAAACGCTGCATTTTATGAAGTGGACAGAAATATAGAAGAAAAATTTTATGAAGTTCCTGTAATAGCCAGAAGGCATCTCTCAATGCCAGTAAAGCTCGCTCCTTATTTTTATTCCATGGAGTGTGTATAAAATGATCTGCATTACAGGAATACCGGGAACTGGAAAAACAACAATATGCAAAATGCTAAATGAGAATGGAATTAAATGCCATGGGTTGAATAAGTTTGCAATGGAATGTGGGGCGATCTCCGACGACATAGTGGATATAGATATGCTCATGGAGAAGCGTATAAATTTTGAAGTAGTAGAATCCCATTATTCGCATCTGCTCGACTGCCAATATGTAATAATACTTGAAGATGATGAAAGCCAGTTAAGGAATAGAATGCATGCCCGCGGCTATCCTGAAGAAAAAATAGAGGAAAATATAGATGCACAGCTTTCCGGACTGATATATTTCGAAGCAGCTGATAGGCTTCCCGCCAATCACATATATACTATTAAGGAAAATTCAAGAAGCATTGATGAAGTGTTTAAAGAAGTTATTGGCATAATATTATTCCTGAATGGCAAGGTTAATTAATGCATTTTCATTTATCAATTATGTATACATGCAGTGAAATCAAACAGATCAGAATCAGGTATATTGATGATACAGACCGTGATTTAACCCCTGAAGAGGTATCTGAAGTATGTGAAATGGCAAATAAAACAGACGATTCTATAGAAAGAGTTGTAATAAAACAGGAAGAAAAGGAAGTCAGGTACGTTGAAATAAATCCGAAAAAATATAAAACACTGATGAACGCTGAGGGCACTGTATTAAAGCCAATGCCCCCTTATTAACTTAAAATTAATAATACAAAAACCTATTTTAAATACTATTTGTCAAGCTTTTTCTTTAAATCTTTTATTTCACTTTGAATGGATTTATCCATAGGATTTTTCCGTGCTCTCTGCTCCAGCTCTTCTATTTTCATTTCTATGCTTTTTCTTTTTCTGTTTAAATCTCTTTTTCCAAGCCCCATATTCTGGAATATTAACATTGTATAAAAATATTAATAATTATTAATATTATATTTATTAAAAAAATAAATACAGATAAGATTTTAGTAGAATTCTTCAAGATCTGCTTCTGTCAGCTTGTATGGCTGTGTTTCCTTGAGATTGTATGCTGATAGTGTTTCATCTGCGTCTTCATAAACAGGTGCATCAACATCATACAGTACGCCTATAGGTATTGAATTTGCGTCCTCTCCCCATTCTGATGCGTGCTTAAATGCTTCATAGAAATCCTTTTTATTGTTGTCCTTAAGTGTATATGTAGTTTTTCTGAAGAAATCATAGCCCTCTATTTTATTGTATGTGACACATGGACTGAACACATCTATAAATGAAAAGCCCTTATGCTGTATTGCCGCTTTGGTAAGTTCGGTTAATTGTTTTATATCGCCGGAAAGCCCTCTTGCAACAAATGTAGCACCTGCTGTTAAAGCATAATGTAAAGGATTGAAAGGAGGCTCTATATTCCCATCTGGTGTGCTTTTGGTAATTCTCCCTATGGGTGTTGTAGGCGAAGCCTGGCCTGTTGTCAGTCCAAAGACCTGGTTATCTGATACCATATATACCATATTCACATTTCTCTTTGCTGCATGATAGAAATGCTGTGATCCTTCAAAGAATCCGTCACCATCTCCCCCATAAGCTATTACTGTCAGTTTTCTGTTTGCCCATCTTATGCCCTCGGCAACAGGTACAGATCGCCCGTGCAATCCATGATATCCGTAGGTATTTATGAATTCAGGCATGTTGCTTGAGCATCCTATTCCAGATGTTATTACAGCATTTTCCGGTTTTATGTCCAGTTCGGATAAAGCCACTGTAATCGCTCTTAACTGTGAAAAATTTCCACAGCCAGGGCACCAATCAGGCATTACTTTTCCTTTGTATTCGTTTACAGGTATCATATTTATTCCTCCACTTTTAATTTCTTTCCAAATATTGTTTCTTCGAGCTGCGTTTTTAGATTAGCAGGGAAAAATGCTTCTCCATCGTATTTCCCTATAAATTCTGTATTAATCAGAAATTCCTTTCTTATTAACCCGTTTAACTGGCCTGAGAAATTGTTTTCAACGACTATAACCTTCTTTTTATTTACCAGCATTTTTCCTATGTCATGATTCATGGGGAATATGTGTGTAACTTCTATTGCCCCTATTTTTACACCCTCTTTTCTCATGCAGTCAATTGTTTCTTCCACTGCACCTCTTGTAGAACCCCATTGTATAACAGCATATTCCGCATCATTCATTTTATAAGCGGGTGTAGATGGCATCTCCTTCATGTATTCATCCAGTTTTTTCATTCTCTTTTCCATGGAGAGTTTTCTCTGACCTGGATCTGTTATGGCATCACTTACGACTGCACCGTATTCATTATGCTCATCAGAATCTTCATTATGCATTAATCCTGGCTGCCCTGGAAACGCCCTTTTTGATATTCCTGTTTCTGTAAATTCATATCTCTTGTAATTTGCTTCATTATCTTTTGCGATAAGGCCTCTGTCAATATTATATGATAAATCAAAGTCCACGGTTTCATCGTGTTCAGCTAAATACAAATCGGTAAGAACAAATACTGGAAGCTGGTATTTTTCAGCAAGATTGAATGCCTCTTTTGTTAGTTCAAATGCTTCCTGCACAGTTCCAGGTGCCAGAACTATTCTTGGCATATCTCCCTGACCGGCTCCAAGAATCTGGTTTAGATCGCCCTGCTCGGTCTTTGTTGGAAGTCCAGTTGAAGGGCCGGGCCTCTGCGCCTCATAAATAACAAGTGGAACTTCTGTCATTGCCGCAAGGCCAACACCCTCGGTCATAAGGGCAAAGCCGCCTCCTGATGATCCAGTAGCTGCCCTTACTCCTGCGTAGCTTGCGCCTATAGCTGCGTTTATTGCGCTTATTTCATCTTCTGTTAGTTTTAAAAATACATGGTATTTTTTGCCATGTGTTGCTATGAACTGGAGAAATGATGATGCTGGCGTCATTGGATATGCAAAGTACATTTGCATTCCGGCATTGATTGCGCCAAGGGCAGCTGCGTCTCCCCCGCCTATAGTATATAATTTTCTGTCAAAAGTTTTAAGTTTTTTGTATAAACCATAATTCTGAAGATAATAGTTATATCCTTCCTTTGCGGCGTTTATATTTGAATCTACAAGTTTTCCTTTTTTGTTGAATACTTTTTCTATTACTCCTGAAAATACATTGAAATCCAGTCCAAGTGATGCAACAACAGCACCAAGTGCTACAGTATTTTTTAACAGTGGATTGGCATCGAACTTCATTGCAATGTCCCTTAACGGAACAGGGCAGTATTTTATACCCTCATATTTCTTAAAATTCTTTATTGTGCCTGGATCGTATATTGCTATTCCATTAAGAGGTGAAGCTCCCCCTTCATTTATATTCCTATCTGTGTGCCTTTCAAGTGAATCTGCGTTCAAAGCAACAAGAACATCAAGGCCACTCCCCTGATTTTTGACTTTTTCATCAGAAGCCCTCAACTGGTACCAGCTTTCGCCTCCGCGTATCAGGCTCTGGTAGTAATTATAAGTGCTTACATATAATCCGCTTCTTGAAAATGTTTTTTCCAGTATTTGTCCGGCTGATTGCACGCCATCCCCAGCTGCTCCGCCTACTCTCACAATTATTTCTTCCATATTATTGTTATTTATAAATAGCGTATAAATTTTCCTATTATTACGGAAATTAAAAACACACAATTAACAGAATTTTATAAATTTTATAAATAATTGTAACTTGAAATCCTGTTAACGCAGGAGTTTGCACAAATAAATATTTAATGGTAAATGATTTAATGAATAATTGTTTATTATATAGAAAGCATAAAATACCTTTATATTATTAAACAACGATAGGAATGGATAAAATTAAAGGGTACGATGTCTGGCGGGAATTTCTTAGAACGTGGAAAACATGGTACAGAGCATCAGAAAAAAACCTTATTTCCTTGGGAATGTCTACAGTTGAGTACAGAATACTGAAGAATTTGACTGAGAGGGGTTCACTGCCCATGATTGAACTGGCAAATATAAATATGGTTACACAGGGCTGGATTACCGGCGTTATAGACAAACTTGAGGAAGCATTATATGTGGAACGTGTAAGAAGCGATACCGATAGAAGAGTAATAAACATAAATATCACTCCTAAGGGCAAAGCATTTTTTAACAAAATTGAAACACTTCACCTGAAGTTTATAGATAATACATTGAGGAATTTTACCAATGAGGAAAAATACAATATATTGAATTTTCTAAAAAAAATAGAGTCAAATGTTGAAGTCCAGCAATAGGCAGGAAAAAGATTATTATTAATGTTTAACTATGAGCTTATAAATGAACTATAACGATATCTTTCTAATCATATTAATTGTGCTTTCATGGTCAATTATAATCATAGCACTGGCTCCCGAGATTAATAAAACAAAACATTTTTCTACACTGGGACCAGCGTTAATGATAAAATCAACAAAAAATAAAGGCATCCTTGATGCAGTAGCAAAACATCTGCCTGCAAAACAGATTGGAAAAATTTCTACTATACTGGTAGTATTGGGAGGATTGCTTGCATTTGGAATGCTTATGTATGAGGCTATTTTGCTCACGATAATACATATTCCAACAAGTGAAGCGCCGCCATTAAATGAATATTTAGCTCTTCCTTTAATAAATCCTTTTATTCCACTTGGATATGGTACTGCAAGTCTTGTTTTTGCTGTTGTAATTCATGAAATGTTCCACGGAATTGTAGCGAGAAAGCAGGGAATAAAAGTAAACAGCGTGGGAGGCCTATTTTTTATTATACCGGTGGGAGCGTTTGTTGAGCCTGATGAAAAAGAGATAATGGCGGCTGACCCTGTTGTCAGAAGGAGAATTGTAGCGGCAGGGCCTGGAATAAATCTAATAATTGCTGCAATATGCATAGTATTGCTTGTTTTTGTTATGATGCCGGTTTCGGCTCCAGTGCATTCAGGTATCTATGTTGAGGACTCTACAGCAATTGATGCAGGGCATGCCATACCAAAGGGAATGGAAATAATTTCCTATGGAAATATATCTGGTAAGGCCTTAAATTCTCTTGAGGATACGTCCATGATAACTCCAGGGCTGGCAAATGTAACGCTGTTTAATGGCAAGGCTGAAACAAATAAAAGTGTGCCTACGGGCGTTGCCATAGTTGATTTAATTTCAGGATGCCCTGCAGAAAAGGCAGGCGTACCTTCTGATTCCATAATATATAATATAAGTGATGCTGCAGGAAGCCATATAATATACAATGTTGACACACTTGGAAATGTTCTTGATAAAATAGCACCGGGAACCCAAATAAATATGACTGTAGAGACCTTCAATGGCACAATGGCCTACAAAACTTATTCGATGAAAACTGTATCTACATACAGCTATTATGCGAAAGACGATCCCACAGCAAATAAAGCTGTTTATAAGAGCGAAAGTTTTATTGGAGTAGAAATAGACTATTCAGGAGTGGGATATGTATCGATTGACAGCCTTCACAGCCTTGTTTTTGGTGGCCAAATTGCAGGCCCTGAATTTTATGAAACCCTTGGGCTTCCACTTCTTGGGCTTTCACCAATACCGGGCTCCCTGGCGCATCTGTTCCATACACCATTTAACTCTTACATATTTTTTGGCATAGCAAACAGCCTTTACTGGATCTTCTGGATAGATTTTCTTCTTGGGATTATGAATGCACTTCCATTATCAATACTTGATGGTGGACAGTTCTTTAAGGATACATTGACCATAGCATCAAGAAGAGAAAAATTCAAATTTCTGAGGAATGAAAATAATGTGAGAAAAATATACTATGCTATAGGCATATTTGTATTCATGCTGTTGATGTATATTATTATAGCACCAAGGGTTATATAATAAAATATTATAAATTATTTATAAATTTTTTAACATTGTTGAAGAAAATATCTGGTTTTTCTAATTGAATGCAATGCCCTGTACCATCGATTCTTACAAAAATTGATGATGCTATTAAATCGTGATATTTTTGCCCATGGTCAATTGGAACAATATTATCCCTTGTGCCCCAGAGTATAAGCACGGGCTTTTCTATTTTATTAAGTTCATTCAGGATGTGGTCAACGCCAAGGCCCCCAATTATTATTGCTGAGTTAGTTAACTCGGGACTATCTATCACGCTTTTTAAGGCAACGCCAGCAGAAACAGAAGGTCCTACAATGTTGAGCGATGATAAATAGAGCTTTTCAGCAAAATCCTTTATGAAAGAAGCGCCCTTTGACGGCGATGACCCAAAATTATATTTTTCATTCTGTTCTGAATTCCCAAAGCCAGGAAGATCAGGGGCATAAACATTAAATCCCCATTGCCCTATTTTTCTCAATGCATCAATTTTAGCCCATGAATCCGATCTTTGTTTTGAATCGTGTAAAAGAATGAAATTCCTCATATTCCCCCGTTCATATGAAAGGTAATATACTGTTTTCCCACCTATATCTATTTTATTTTCTTTTACTTCCATAATACTTTATGTGCCCATGGTTCTAAAATTATTCGGGTCCGGTTTTTATATTTAAAAATTTTTAAGCATAACAAGGTTAAAATAATAGCAATCATTAGATGAAAACATGAAGCTTAAAGAATCATCACTGGACTTTCATGCATTTGTTGCTATTTATGGTGATACCATATTAAACTCATTTATAAAAAAAGTATATCAGGTAAATCAGAAGGAGTTTGTGCTGCAATTATACAGATCTGATATAAAAAAGCGTGATTTTTTCATTTCCCTAACAAAAGGCATTGCGTTTTATGATGCAGAAAAACCGGAAGAAGCAACACAGTTGTCCATGTTATTCAGGAAACAATTATCAGAAAAGCGCATAGTTGGAATAGAACAGATCAATTTTGACAGAGTAATAAAAATAGTATTGCATACAGGGCAGGAAATAATTCTTGAGTTATTTGGTTCAGGCAATCTTATACTTACAGATAATGGAAAAATTGTTTTTGCCATGGACCAGCATGTGTATAAAACCAGAAAAGTCGTTATCGGCGAGGAGTATATACCTCCAGTTACTGTAAATCCAGTGGGAGATTTAGAATCATTTTCCGAAATACTTGATAACAGCAAAGCCTCTGTAGTTAAAACCCTTGCTACCCGTGCAAATCTTGGTGGTGAAATAGCAGAGGAAGCACTGTATAGAAGCAACATAGATAAGGACAAAATGCCGGCAGAAATAAAGGATAAATATGAATTGCTGTATAATAACATCCTTGAAATAATAAATGAATCTTCAAAGAATAAAGCATTTTATTATGAAAGTGAGGAACTTTTATCACCGGTACTTTTAACTGCAACAGGAAAAGATCCGGATAAGGAGTTCGATGACTTCAATGAAGGCATTGATTTTTACCTCAAGCATTATCCAGAGACAGAGAAAAATAAATCCAGCGTTGAAAGGAGAATCGAATCACAAAGAAAATCCATAGAAGAATTCAATAAATATATGCTGATTTACAATGAGTTTGGAAATTATCTGAAAATGAATTTTCAATCGCTCCAGAAGCTTTTAAATATAGTTTATAACAATGTAAAGAGAAGTAATACCGATAATTTAACTTTTAATGATCTGGAAATATCTGATATAAAACCTGGAAAAAATGAATTTTCAATTAGTTATAATGGAATAGAAATTGCTTTAAATTATAGGGAATCGGCCGGAAATAATATCAATCATGTATTCAATACAGCAAAAGATTATAAAGGCAAGATAGAAGGTGCTGAAAAGGCAATAGAAGAAACTAAAAAACTGATTTTAAAGGAAAAGAAGATAATAAAAAAGAAGCGTGTGAAATACTGGTTTGAATCATATCACTGGTTCACTGCATCGGCAGGAAACATGGTTATGGCTGGGAGAGATGCAAAAACTAATGAAAAGCTGGTCAAGAAGCACATGTCTGAAAATGACATTTACGTCCATGCTGACCTTTATGGCGCACCCAGCACATTGATAAAAAATGATGGTATAGATATAACGGAAGATACAATAAGTGAAGCATGCGAATTTTCCATTTCATTATCCCGTGCATGGCCAGCAGGCTTAGGTTCCGGAACTGCATACTGGGTTTATCCATCACAGGTGAGCAAAACACCAGAGTCTGGAGAATTCGTATCTAAAGGTTCATGGATAATCAGGGGCAAGAGGAATTATGTTTTAAATATTCCACTGGAATTAAAAATATCTTTAATTGATTATAAGGATACTCAAATACCCATGATCTCACCAGCAGAAACAAAAACAGATTCAAAGAAATGGGTTATAATAAAGCCGGGAAATGAAAAACGTTCAACTGCAGCAGATAAGATTGCAAAAATACTTGAAATTGAAAGGTCTGAAATAGAATCAATTTTGCCACCAGGCGGATCAATAATAGTCGAAAACTCAAAAGAAATAAAGGAATTAAGCTAATTTCTTTTTCAATTCCTCAATTGTTGAAACATCTGTTGGATCAACATTTCTTACCAGGGCCAGTTCATATGTTAAATAGTCCGCATAATGTATTAGATAGAATAATTTAGCAAAGTAATTGCTGGTCGGTGACTTTATTATTGTGAATTGCTCTCCAGTGATTTCTTCGGTTATGTTAATTCTCTGGTTTATTCTTGCATTATCTGATTCAAATGCATAAAATAAATATTCTTTTATACGGTATGCAGATTTAAGTGGCATTGTATCATTATGGTTAAGTTCCGGGAAATAACTGTAGAACGCAAATGTTTTGGCATTTTCGTTAAACTGTGTTTTCCACCTGTATGCAACAGATTTAAATGGTTTCGACCCATATATTATGGGAATATAACTGTTTTCATAAATTTTAAATGCCTGTGACTTCATTTCATCGTGATTTTTATCCATATCATTTAGTACATTATATGCCTCGTTTACATCATCTTCACTAAATGCAGAAAATGTATTGAAAAGAGGCATTAGCATATAACCAAGAGCAGACCTGGGCTGCAATCCTGATGGTATGATTATGGGATTTTCAACTATAGTTGCAAGTTTTCCGCCAGATGTAATCGCCCTTACATGTGCACCTTTTTTCTTTGCATCTTCAACATTATCTATTGTTTCTTCAGTATTTCCTGAATAGCTGACAGCAATGAACAGTGTTTTCTCGTTTACAAATGATGGTATGCCGTAATCGCCGATAGAAATCACAGGTATGTTTGCATAGTATTCCTGAAAAATATTTCCAACAATTCCTGAACCTCCCATACCGGTTATAACAATATTGTTAAAATTAAAATTCACATCGAATTTATCGGTTGATTTTAACTGCTCCTTCAAATTTTTTATTTCATCCAGAAAATTCATAATAGATTAGATAAAAATAGCATATTATTTTTTCTATTTATCAATATTGCCTGATAGCCCTGAAAGGTATGATGCTGACTCTTTTGTTTTCCTTATTGTTGCTCCGATTACGAATACGGATGAAAGGCATATGAGTGTTGTAACATCTATAACTATTATCAATTCCTGATAGCCAACGATGCCGCCAATTACACCAAGGAATACAGATATTAATCCGCCAAATAGTGCACCAAAATTATAGGAAATGCCGGATATTAACCCACGAACTTCTGGATTTATTCTGTCCATTAGAAGCAATGGTATAACGGGCATTGATCCCACACCAAGTGTAAATACAATCATCCCTGGCAATGCCAGAAACCTTAATCCTGAAAAATATGGCATAGCCAGCCATGCAAAAACAAGCGCTATTAAAGATCCGGCCATAATTAAATGCTTTTTTCTAAAGAATTCAGAGAGCTTCCCAAATAGTATAAATCCTATTGCTACAGTAATACTTGAAATTATCATTATTGCCCCAACAAGGGATTCAGAAATTCCAAACGATGGTGCTATTGTTGGATAAAATGAGAGTATGGCGAAATAAGCTGAGAAAAATCCAGACATCATTATCATTGATTTTATCAAAGGGATTTTATAATTTTTCAAATGTATTTTCTCCCTTCCTGGCGAAATTTTCTTGCTGTCCTTTGGAATGCGCATGAGAGTATATGGTGCTATAATAAGTGGAATTGTGCCGGTTATCAGGAAATATCTCCAGGAAACAGCTATTGTGGGAAGAAATAAAATATAAGCAACACCTGTTAATGCATAGCCTATGCCATATCCACTCTGGATTACACCGAATATAGTTGACCTTATATTAGCAGGAGAAAACTCATATCCAAGCATGGTGCCGGATGTCCATTCACCGCCCATAAATATGCCCTGTATGAATCTTGCAGTGAAAAGTATTGCAACATCCGGAGAAAATGCCATGACACCAGCAAACACAGCATAGCCAGCTGTACTGATTGCCATAATACGCCTTGCACCCATTTTATCTGTAAGATTCCCAAGGTATAAGCCACCAAAGAATCGCCCGATAAGGCCAAGTGCAAATAGCAAAGATACTACACCGAGACCAATATGAAATGTTTTTTCAAGTTCAACATAAATGTATGTTACAATAGTAAGGTCATAAATATTTCCTATCCATGAACCTGTTGATGCAAAAGCTGCATGGACATAATCCTTCATATTACATAATTGCAGCATTTAAGTTAAATATTTCTGAGTTATTTTTGAATAAAATATACCTGTAAATTATTGCCTGCTACTCACTTATTATGTGAAGTCTATTTTTACCTTCCACAATGATCGTTCCTGGGTTGCAGAGGCATTAACTCCTCTTTCTTTTATAAGTTCTACTAGTTTTTCTGCTCTGTCCTGCCTGTTAAATTCAAGGTAAACAGCATCGATTCCAAATTCTGGCATTGTTCCCTGTGATGAAACCAAATCGTTTATTTTGCCCATTACTGAAATAAATTGAGCTTTTTCAATATTTAAAGTTCCTTTTTCGATTTTTGATAGCCCAGACCGAATAATGCCATCATAAGTTATGCTTGAAACCCTTTTATTTACATGCAATGCCGAACTTTTATAAAACATAAACATTAATATTATAAATACTATTAAAAGAACGATTCCCAGATAATAAATACCCAGTGCAAAGGAAAGAGCCGACATTATTAAAAATATCACTCCTATAGCCAGATATATATTTGCCATTCTATATGTATCTAAATTTATTATATATAATTTAGTGCTGGGCACATGCGTATTTTTACTTTAGAAATATTTTATTATAATATGCAATATACTTATAGATGGAAAAAGTCAAATTTAATGAAATTGATAACAAAACTGCTTCAGGATACTCATGCATTGACAATTTAATGCAGGGAGGCCTGGAACCGGGAATAATAACTGAATTTTATGGTGAAGGCGGATCTGGAAAATCAAATATGTCCATGATCTATTCATATTATGTACTTAAAAGTGGCCACTCTGTACTGTATGTAGACACTGAAGGTTTTTCTATTGAAAGATTTAAAAGCATAGCAAATAATGATGTTTCATTGCTGGATCACATGAATATTTACAGGGTTAAGTCACTGGATGATCAGTATTTAGCACTTTTAAAATCGGATAAATTAATCGGTGAAAAGAAAGATTCTAAAAATAGTTTCGGAATTATGATAGTTGATTCCTTTACAAACTTTTTTAGAATGGAAGCCGGGAAAGATGCTTCTGCCAGAATGGAGGGTTATGAAAAGCAAATGAATATACTTGCAGGCATAGCGCTTAAATACAAAATTCCAGTTATAATAACAAACCAGGTATATGAAGATGTTAATAACAACACTCTGACACCGTTTGGTGGCTTTTTCATAGATCATGCCATGAAGGCCATTTACAGAATAGAAAAATTTGGTGGAGGAAGAAGAAGGATAACTGTGGAAAAGCACAGGTCAATTCCTGAGGGTTTGTATACAAATTTCAGACTCGTTGATACCGGACTAGAATGTGATTAAAATGGGCGTAAATATATCAGGAATATTAATAAAGCATAAGACCAGCATAAAAGAGAACAGCGGAATTACTGTATCAGTAGACGCTTTCAATGTAATATATCAGTTTTTAAGCAGCATCAGGGGAGAAAATGGTGAACCACTTAAGGATTCTTTCGGCAATATAACCTCACATCTTTCAGGAGTTTTTTACCGTTCAGCAACGTTGCTTGAGAACAATATAAAGCCGGTATATTCCTTTGATGGAAAACCTTACCATCTTAAAAGTGAAACTCTTAAAGAAAGGAAAGCAATAAAAGATAAAAATATCGCTGAACTTAATATTGCAATAAGTGAAAATGATACAGAAAAAATAAAGAATCTGTCATCCAGAATTAATTATATAACAGATGATATAGTTTCAGAGTCAAAGAAACTATTGGATCTTATGGGTTTGCCATGGGTACAGGCGCCCAGCGAGGGTGAGGCCCAGGCTTCCTATATGAGCAAAAATGGAACAGTTAATTCTGTAATATCCCAGGATTATGATTGCCTTCTGTTCGGCGCTAAAAGAATATTAAGAAATTTTACCATGTATGGCAGGAGAAGGCTTTCTGGAACCGGAAAATTTATCAATATAACTCCAGAAATTATTGATTTAAAGGAAAATCTGGAAACCATTGGCATTTCACAGGAACAGCTTATTGATATAGGCATTCTTGTTGGAACTGATTTTAATCCAGGCATACGGGGAATAGGCGCCAAAACCGGGCTTTCCCTTATAAAAAAATATGGAAATATAGGAAATGTGCTAAAAGAAAAGGGCAATAGCATAGAAAATCTTGATGAAATAAAAGAGCTTTTTCTCAATCCTCCGGTGGAGAAAATTGAACAGTTAAATTTCAGGCCTCCTGACAGAAAAGGGATAATAAGTTATCTCTGTGGCGAGCATGGATTTTCTGAGAACAGGATAAATTCGATACTGGATCAGATTGAGAAGAGTTATACAGGAGCAAATCAATCAAATCTTGATAAATATTTTTAATCATGCATTTCTTGCTCAGAAACCATGACTTTATGTGATCTTGGATATTCTATATCTATTATGTCTTTCATTGTTTTCTTTAAATCTTTTTCTTCTACTGTAAAATTTTCTGTCCTGAAACCTTCCTCAACTATATTGAATTTTCCATCCAGTTTTTTCACTGTAACTATTCGGTCTTTCTTAAAGCTCTTTATAGTCAGCATGTAATTGTCACCCATTTTTAAAAGCATGCTATGAACATGCTTATCCACACTTCTTATCGGTATCCATGGCATTTAATCACTGTTAAGTTTATTGCTTACAGGCAATATAATGTTTATTAAAATTTCAGTAAGTGCTTTTTTTAAATCCATAGGATGTATTTCAGAATTTAAATACTTTGATTCCAGTTCTTTAAATGAGTGAAGTGCGTAAGGGCCACCGTGTGATTCTGGCCTTTTTATTTCTATTTCACTTGCATAGTATGGGAATATAACATATTTTATTATATCTATAATCGGATTATTCTCAACTATTCCCATTGGGCAAAATGCATTTTTTATTTTTCTTCTTATATCTTCTTCTTTATCTGTGAGGAAGATCGCGGAATCCGGGTCACTTTTTGACATCTTTTTGAAATCATCCATTCGTCCTTTCCCTTTCAATGATGCAATCAGGGGCATTTCCAGCAGGACAGGTTTTTTTCTTCCCATTTTTTCAGCTATGTCCCTTGAAAGCATGTATGCATGCCGTTGGTCCGTTCCGCCTATTGCAATGTCTGAATTCAAATAAAATACATCTGTTACCTGCATTAATGGGTATATGTACTTGCTAAAATCTTTATCAGCATCTTCTTCTGTTCTTCCCATTATTGGAAGAGACCTCCTAATTCTCAGCAGTGATGAGTTTTTTGCCGTTTGCAGAAGCAGTTCCCAGTAATCAGGATTTGATACAAGATCTGTTGCCCACAAAAACTTTACGTCATTGCTTAGTCCTGCATACAGCATGCTTTTTTTCAGTGTTTCACCGCTTTCCCGAATAAGATTAATATCACCTCCGAATTTATCGTTAACCCTTGCATGCCAATCAGCCAGCAAAATTTTTACATTTAAGCCGAGGCTCACCAGTTCATTCAATTTATTTACATAAATTAATATTGCTATATGTGGAAGGCCGGAGGGTTCAAAACCTATATAGGCTTCGCTGTTGCTGGAAAGCAAATCCCTGCACTCATCCAGTGTTATAACTTCCGATGTATTCTTTTTTAAAAGGTCGAGATTCTCCATTGTTTCCTTATCATACATTATTTTATTAATCTTTATTTTTTCAATAGCTTGTCAAGCAATGAAGATGCTTCTTTCTTTGTTAATTCCTCAACTGAACCTTTTTTCACTGATTTCACATAATCATCAACTACTTTCTGGTTTGTTTCTTCTCTTTTTATAAGGTCATTGACGAATGAAATCTGCTTTTTTGTAATTTCATCATTTTTATTATACATATATAGGTAATAGGATAATTATACATAATACTATTTATCACTGACA
>NZ_JBBIRC010000029.1:0-16843 GCF_037442045.1 Ferroplasma sp.
CAAATCATAGAGCTTTTAAATATTAACTGGCAATTTGGAAATATAATGGCCGGCAAAATAATGGTTTCCGGAACAGTATTTCTTGATGGAAATAAACTTGAAAATGCGATTATATTTATCCATGTAAAAGGTTATAGCCGTGCGAGAGTAACTCATATAGATATAGAAGATCCTGCATTAAAAAAGATAATATTGCCCAGGCATAGTGATTATCCAGAAATAGACTGGAATTCCAGTGATGTATCAATACCGGTAAAAGGCCATGAACTTACAATAATAAGCAATACGCTTGGAAATTTAATAAAGCTGAAAGGGAATATATATGTTGGGGGAAAGGGAAAAGGTATATTTTTAGGTCTTCATAAAGAACAGATAAAAAATGTTGAGGAATATGCCACAGAACTGGGCATACCTCCAAAAAAACATCAAAAAGTTTAGAATAATCCTTTCTTGAATTTCTGATCTACTTCCATTGCCTGTATATCCCATGTTGGCTTTAATGATTTTGCTGTTTCCATTAGATGGTCAAGGGAATCAACATTCCATTTGCACACAGCTGAATTTTCTTTTTCTCCAAGAAACAGTTCTTCAAGCTTTAAGCCTGCAGGCAATTTCTTTGTTTTTGCCATGTCCATAACCGTTGTTGCAAATTTCATTACAGCATCTTTCTGGTCGTCTTTCCATTTATGTATTACTATTACTTCTACCATATCTAAATGTAATAGAATGGAGTATTTAAGCATTCCTTAAATAATATTTTGCAACTTATTTAATTGTTTTATCATAATAATTAAAAATCTTTATTTAGTATTGTTAATTATTAGTAGATTGCTTTGGTACTTAATTTAATTATAGCGGAAAAAATGGATGCAGGGCGGAGAATATCATATATTCTTTCGGATAAAACTTCAAAACAAAAAAAGGCAAAAAATATCAGTTATATAGAATTTGAAAGAAATAATGAGAAAAATATTATGGTTTCCCTAAGTGGACACATTCTTGGAGCTGATTTTCCTGAAGAATTCAAAGACTGGGTAAAATCAGATCTGGATAAACTTATAGATTCGGAAATAATTTATAAAGTAACCAATCAGAGAGCTTATTCTGCACTTAAATCATTTTCTGGAATTGATAATATAATAATAGCAACGGATTATGATCGTGAGGGAGAACTAATAGGTGTCGAAGCCCTTAAATTTATAGAACCGGGTTATACGAACATCAGGCGTGCAAAATTCAGTGCACTTACAAATTCAGAGGTAAAGGATGCCTTTGACAATCTGCTGGATGTTAATTATGGCCTTGCTGATTCTGCAAAATCCAGAGAAGAAATAGACCTTCTCTGGGGTGCAGTGCTCACAAGATTTTTCTCAGTTACCAGCAACCGCTTATGGAAGGATTTCATCTCTGTTGGCAGAGTGCAGACACCTACACTTGCAATTATAGTTAACAGGGAAGAGGAAATAACAAATTTTATTCCTGAAAAGTATTTTGTTATAACTGTTATATTTCATAAAGGAATTGATTTTACTGGAGTATATGAAGAAAATATAAAAGATGAAAATGAGGCAAATAAAATATATAACGCAATAAATGGAAATAATGGAATCGTAAAATCATACAAAAAGGAGAAAAAGGATGTATATAAGCCGGCACCATTCAGCACAACCGAGTTTTTGCGTGAAGCCTCAAGAATTGGTGTTACACCATCAAACGCAATGAAGATAGCAGAAAAACTTTATATGAGTGGGCTTATCAGTTATCCCAGAACTGATAATACTGTTTACCAGCGTTCAATACCATTAAAAAGCATAGTCCAGAAATTTGAAAAAACGGAATTTGATGTAGAAGCAAAGATGGTGCTTGGCCAGGACAAAATTTATCCTTCAAGAGGCAAAATTGAAACAACAGATCATCCACCAATATATCCTGTTTCATATCCTAAAAAAGTCTTAACCGGAGCATATAAAAATGTATATGAACTTATAGTAAGGAGATTTCTGGCAACATTATACAAAAATGCTGTAATTGCAAAATCAGAAGCAGATATAGACATAAATGGTTACAATTTTAAATCATCCGGAGAAAAAATTATAGACAATGGATGGTTTGATATTTACAAATACAGGAAATTAAGGGAATCAGAACTTCCTGAACTTATTATAGGGGAAACAGTAAAAGGGAAAAAGTGGGATATGGAAGAAAAATACACAGAGCCACCAAAAAGATATGATGTTGCATCCTTATTAAAACTCATGGAATCACTTAATCTTGGCACAAAAAGCACAAGGCATGATATAATTCAGAAGCTCAACGACCGTAATTTCGCAACAGGGAACCCATTAAAACCTACTCCACTGGGTATAGGCTTTATAAAATCAATAACATCTATAGATTCTGGTATTGCAAAGCCTGATATGACGGCAGAGCTGGAAAAGGAAATGGATAAAATAGCAGAGAACCAGAAAACACTGGTGGATGTGGTAAATGAATCAAGAACAATGCTGCATAGCGCCCTGAAAAGCTTTAGGGGAAATAAAGAAGAAATAAAAGAAACAATAACATCATATGCAAATAAAGGCGATGTTATAGGAAAATGCCCTCTGGATGGCGGAGATTTATCACTGATTAAATACCGAAACTTTTATAAGTTCAAGTGCTCAAATGAGAATTGCAAAATTAATTTTAATTTAAATGCTACAGGATTAATACAGTTGACGGATAAGAAATGCGATATTTGTTCTTTGCCCATTATTAAAATTATAAGAAAAGGCCAATCTCCGGAATATAGATGCATTGATCCTGATTGCGAATACAACAAAAATAAACTTTCCGTAGGGAAATGCCCTTCCGACGGTGGTGATCTTGTAATAAGGCAATCCAGATATGGAAAACGCTTCCTTGGATGCTCAAATTACCCGAAATGTACAGTCACATACCCACTGCCCCAGAAGGGATTAATAAATTCTACCGGTGAAAAATGCCCCTATTGCGGTGCACCATTAATGATTTTAATTAATGGAAAAAGAAAATGGAAGTTCTGCCCAAATATGAAATGCGAATACAATAAAAAGGATAAGGTTGAGAAAAGTGGGGAAGAGAATAAACAGTGAATTTTTCGGCATTATCCTATTCATAATTTCAACAGCGTTTGCACTTTTTCTGGCATTTAATCTTTACCAGGTTCCGGGCTTTGCTGAGGAATCAAATGGAATTTCATTCATGTTTGTTGTTTATTATATAATTATTATCGTGGTATTCACAGTAATTGCCCTTTACTTAATTAAAAGGCACGCAAATATAATGAAGGCAATATTTATTGCCCTGGTTCTTTATATGATTTTCCTGGTTTCATCCATTGTGGCTGGAATAGTTGCAGTCAATCTGCCTGAATATTATGCTATTATTGCTATTATTACCGGGTTTTTTGCATACATGCTTATTTTTAGAAATGAATGGTACATCACGGATGCTGCTGGACTGATAATGATTTCCGGTGCTAGCAGTATACTTGGAATACTTTTAAGGCCTGATATTGCAATAACTCTGTTAATTGTATTCGCTTTATATGATTATATAGCAGTTTATAAAACAAAGCACATGGTCACACTTGCAAAAGCCGCAGTAGACAATCAGTATCCTTTAATGTTTACGCTCCCATCGGAAAGAAATACAAAAATTAAGGATATGACTTTTGAAAATCGTGGTGAACATTCCGTAATAATGCTCGGCTTCGGCGATATGGCAATACCGGAAATATTAATTGTTTCATCTGCTATATATTATCCACTGCATATTATACTGTTTGCAGGCCTTACACTTGCAGGTGCAATAGCCGCACTAATATTTTTATTCTTTTTCAATAACGGCAAGCCTGCACCGGGCCTTCCATATATCAATACTGGTGTAATTGCAGGCTTTCTGATTGCACTGGTAGTGCTTATGATTTAATGGAGAAATACCCTTTTGCCTGTAAAGTAGAGCGGTATTTTGTATTCATTGCATCTTTTTATTACATCATCATCCCTTATAGATCCGCCAGGCTGAATTATTGCATCTATTCCATTTTTGTAACATTCTATTACAGAATCATCAAACGGTATGAATGCATCGGATGCAAGTACTGATCCTTTTACGTTTTCTCCTCCCCTTTCTATTGCTATTTTCAATGATTCTATCCTTGATGTCTGCCCTGCCCCTATGCCAACTGTGGTTCTGTTCTTTGCAAGTACCATTGCATTGCTTTTTGTATGCGCAACAACCTTCCATGCAAATTCCAAATCCTTTAATTTTGCATCTGAAGCTTCTGTGCTGGACTTCAGCTCCAGGTTTTCATACCGGTAATTAAGTTTTGACTGCATTAAAATTCCTCCTGAAATGGACGCAACTGCCTTCTCAGGATCTTTTTCCATTGAGCATTTAATAATTCTCAAATTCTTTTTCTTTTTTAAAAGTTTCAGTGCGTCTGAATCAAATTCTGGAGCTATTAATACTTCAATAAACTTATTTTTCATTTCCATTGCTGTATCCATGTCAAGTTTCCTGTTGAGCGCAACGACAAACCCATAGGCCGATTCACTATCTGCATTATATGAATTTATAAAAGCATCCTTTAAAGTATCCGCACTGGATATGCCTGAAGGGCTTCTGTGTTTTATTATTACTGAAGTTATATCATCGAAATCCTGAACTGTTTCTAAAGCCGCATTTGCATCTAATATATTGTTATATGAAAGTTCTTTTCCATTTAACTGTATTCCATTCGGTATACCGTATTTTTCATCAGTTTTGAACATATATGCTTCCTGATCAGGATTTTCACCATATCTTAAATCCGACCTTCCATATCCATAAATAAAAAGTTCTTCTGGCTGTGATCCATTGAGTTTATGGTAAAGCCTGTTATATATCTGTATATCATAATTAGCAGAACGTGAGAAAGCCCTTAATCCAAGAATTTCCCTTGTTTTTATGTCTATTTCCCCATTTTCCTTTAATGCATCTTTTACCATTTCATAGTCATCAGGATTTGAAAGAACGGCAACGTTTTTATAATTCTTTGCTGCAGCTCTTATTAACGATAAACCACCAATATCAATATTTTCTATCATTTTCTGCAAATCATTAGTTTTGGATGCTTCAACAAATGGATAAAGATTGCATATTACCATATCAAAATCCTTATAATTATATTTTTTAAGCTGTTCATTGCTTTCTGTATCCCTCTTCGAAAGTATTCCTGAAAATATAGCTGGATGCAGTGTTTTAACCCTTCCCCCAAGAAGGTCATCAAATCCTGTAAGCAAAGAAGAGTTATTTGCTTTTATATTATTTTCTTTAAGATACTTTACTGTACCCTCTGTTCCATAAATTTCATCAATATAATTGCTTATTGAATTTAAAAAATCCACCAGGCCAGCCTTGTCATAAACACTTATGAGAATTCTCATACCACCTTATTAAAAAATATCTTAAATATTTATTGTAAAATTAGGAAGTATAAATTAAAAGGTTAATGTATTAATATTTTTATTATCTCTTTATAATCCGTCAAGGTTATGAAATTTGTTAATTATATTAACAAACTTCCCGGGTGCAACCCAACACCCCTATCCCGTCCTCTAATGATTCCGGATTACTTTTCTTATCATGTTGTATGCAGTATTGGCATCTGCATTAATTATTATTCCTTTAGATGTTCTGAATAAGCCTCTTGATATTCTCTTTCCTGCATAGTTATCATGATACTCTATTGCCAACTTCAGAGATTACAATTATTTCAGTCCTGTATTTTTTGAATATATAGTTTATTAATCCAAGTTCACTTCTGCTTAAACGGTCTTTATATGTTACAGTAACTTTTTCTATCTTGTTCTCCATTATCTGATCAAGCGTTTAAAAGCCATTTCTCTTCTCAAATGATATTCCAGAAGCAATTATATTGCATTAATAGTATAACCATTCATGAAGTACCACTGCTTCATCTGATCTATCTAATTTTGCAGATCTGTTTTCTGTTTAGGTGATGATACACGTGCATAAAAAACAGTTTTCCTTTTTATATCCTTGTTGGGTATTTTATAGAAATCTTCATCGTTATAATTGTATCTCTTATTGGGCATGACAGTATAACAAATCCTGCTTTAGCACAGGCATGAAGAGTCTTTCTGAATATCTGCAACAGGTTCAGGACTTTGTCGGCTTTCATGATTAATGGCATACGTGTTAATAGTATATAGGGTATCACTATAATTGATTATATAAAAGAGCTTTTATACCTATTTATAATGAAATGCCATGGAAATATTCAAAAAAGAGAGGACAATGGAAACAACAAGAAACTTAAATGATATAACAAAAGATTTTTCAGAGTATTTAACTAACAATAAATGGAGAGTGCAGAGCAACGTAGAAGGAGATAAAGCCATACTGCAGGCACAAAAATTCGGATTTTTAAGGGGGCTGGTAGCAGCGGATAGGGCACTTACGTTCGTATTCACATCCGATGGGTCTCAGCTAAAGGTACAGGTTGGCGTAGGCAAATTGATTGGAGACATTGCAGTTACTGCAATAGAGGTTATACTTCTTTCAGAAATATTTATCATTGTTGATGTGCCAGAAATCGCATGGTCGGATCACGTTGAAACTGAACTCCTGGGCGAACTTTCAAATATTGCAAATGGGGAATAATCCCCTATTTTTAAAACTCTAAATATATTGCATAATATATTCTGCGGTGACCAATATTTATTTGCCTGTTAATTATCCACAATGCATGGAGAGCGAAAGAATTCCAGAATTCATGGTAGAGGCGAAAACAAAGGCATATGCATCAGGAAATGCATATTCTGATGGTAATGGTGGCAGCAAGGAATTTATGTTTACGTCCGGGAATTTAAAGTATACTGATAGATATGTTGGCTCTATTTTCTTTGCTGGCCAGGAAACCTTATTTGAGAGCAACATACCTGTATGGTCTATGGTTTACTATGGGGGCATGCTGGATGACAGCTGCGAGCCAGATGAGGTATACAATTTTCTCAGGACTGCATTGCGTAATATACCTTTAGATCTTCCATTGAGAGGGAGCAAATATTTCCATAGCAATAAATTTGTTTATAAGAATGAAGCGGAAGGTGATTTATCTCATTTTATTGGTTACGAATCAATTGAAAATACAGAAGATATAATTTATGAACTTCATTATTCCGGTGGTTCCATAGAATAAACCTATTTTCATTGCTATTTACATAATTTCATAATTCATATACTGTTTTATTATGAATTAAATGATTCCCGGTAATAATTATCAAGAGTCAGTAATTTCTATATTCCGCAGACAAAAGGTTTAAAAACATCTATCTATGTTAGGCTTATGGAGTCACAATTAAAAATTGAAAGAAATATCCAGGTAGAGGCAATAAAGCAAAGCCCTACAGTTAGCAGAGACGTTGAAATTGTGGAGAGAAAGGGAATCGGCCATCCGGACAGTGTTGCTGATGGCATTGCTGAATCGGTTAGCAGAGCTTTAAGCAAATATTATATAAAACAATACGGAAGAATACTTCACCATAATACAGACCAGGTGGAAGTTGTTGGCGGGCAGGCAGACCCAAAGTTCAAAGGTGGAAATGTTCTTGAACCCACATACATATTATTGAGCGGGCGTGCAACTGCATCTGTAGGTGATGAAAGAATACCTGTAAAATCTCTGGCAATAAAATCTGCAAAGGATTATTTAAGAGAACATTTCCCTGATCTTGACATAGATTCAGATGTAATGATAGATTCAAGAATAGGAAACGGTTCAGTTGATCTCAGAGGATTGTATGACACAAAAAAATTCAAGGCTAATGACACATCATTTGGTGTTGGCTTCGCTCCTTTTACCGATACAGAAACACTTGTAAAACTCACAGAAAAATATATCAATGGAGAATTGAAGAAATCCCTGCCTGGAATAGGATACGATATAAAGGTTATGGGTTTCAGGAAAGGGAAAACAATAAATCTGACAGTAGCAGCAGCATATGTTGATAAATATGTAAAAGACCCTACCGAGTATTTTTCAATAAAGGATGAACTGGTAAGCAAAATTAAAGATAATGCCGTTAAATACACAGATAACGATGTACAGGTATACGTTAATACAGGAGATATTAAATCCGACAGCGTTTATTATTTAACAGTAACAGGGCTATCAATGGAAAACGGCGATGATGGATCTGTAGGAAGGGGAAACAGGGTAAATGGAATTATAACTCCATACAGGCCAATGAGCATGGAAGCCGCAGCCGGTAAAAATCCTGTAACGCATGTAGGTAAACTTTACAATGTATTATCAAATCAGATAGCTGATCAGGTTGTAAAAGAAGAAGGCGGGGACATAAAAGAAGTTCTTGTAAGAATAGTTTCTCAGATAGGAAGCCCTGTTGATGAACCACATGTAGCTTCTCTGCAACTAATATACGATGACAACGTGGATCCATCTAAGCATAAAAATAATATAAAAGCTATAGCTAATGACAGGCTCGCGCATATGGATCAGCTAACACAGATGTTCGTCGATGGAAAAGCGGAAGTCTTCTAATTTTATATAATTTTCCACATTAAATATGCATCGGAGAGATCCGAGTAATAATTTTTTAGCGTTGAAATAATTGAAAAACCATTTCTTTTATAAAATTTTATAGCATTTTCATTGTCTGTTCTAACTTCAAGCCTTACAGTTGAAAGCCCCGCACCGATCATAACATTCAGTTCCTGGGTAAGAAGCATTTTACCTATGCCAGAAGCCCTCAGTTCCTTTTTTACTGCAAACAATAATATTCTGCCTTCAGTTCCAGAATATTTTGAGCCTATGATAAAGCCCGCAGTACTGTCAAAATTATCGTACACAAGAAAAGCAGCTGGCCATGATCTATACAGGTCAAGTATAAGCGATTTTGTATAATATTCCGAAAGGGAACATTTTATAATTTCCATTATTGATTCGCTATCTCTTATTTCGAATCCCCTGACATAACCAAAAAATGCATTGCCTGCAGCCATTTAACTTCACATTAATATAAAATATTATAACCTTTCCAATTAAATTATAAGTCTCGGCACCACCAGCATTGCAAAAAATAGATTGAAAAGGACAATTGAAGCCATTCCAACATATAAATAGTTCTTATCTTCAAAAAATGAAAGCCATCCAATAAATACAACTGTAATTGGAGTAAATATTAATACCCATAGTCCAACTGTAATGAAGTAGAGGCCATCTAAAGCTGAAAGCCCGGAGAAGATTTGATTTAAAGATACAGATTTCGAATCTATTCCATGTGACAGAGCATAATGATAACTTGACATCTGTGAAAGCGTATAGCCGTCACCGCCATTTTTTGCAAACAATATTATAACTCCAACTATAAGAAATGAAACACTAATAATTACGCCACTTTTAAGAAAATAACTTATAATTATTTCATCATCATGATTTTTCATGGTTATCCCTCCATTCTTTCCTCTTAGAATTATAGTACAAAACTAATATTAAAACTATTGATATTATTATTGAAATAAAGAATTGGATCATCAACGAAAATGTAATTATAAAATTTATCATGTGAAGCCCTTTAAACACCATGTCAAATCCTAGAAATGATAGTATTGCAAAAAATATCCATCTGATATTTTCATTTGAAATCCTTACAAGAACTTTTGCCCCAAAGAATGCACCTATTAAAACTCCTATGGCTGTGGCTGCGGCAATGAAAAGGTTGATATACCCTTCGTACCAGTAAATTGAGCTTCCAGTTGCTGCGGTAATTCCAATCATAAAGTTGCTTGAAGTTGTTGTAACTTTCATTGGAAGATTCATTGCCCAGTCCATTCCAAGTACCTTCAATGCACCGGAACCTATTCCAAGAAGGCCAGACACAAACCCTGCAAAAAACATCACTATTTCACCAAGCCACCATCTCACACCGTGATATTTTATTGTTTTTCGCATTCTTTCGTCGTAGTAAGAACCTGTAAGTTGAAACAATTTTGTACTCCAGTCCGGTTTCATTTCTGGCGGAACTTCCTTTCCAATCTTCTTTATTGTTGGAATTAAAGAAAATAAAAGAACAAGGCCAAATATAACATAAACACTCCAAATTAATGAATGCTTATCGATAAATATCAGTGTCAGGGAACCGATTATTGCACCAGTTGTTGTTGCGATTTCCAGGCCAATTCCTATTTTTATATTTGCTATTTTTTTCTTTGTATATGCACTTGCAGATCCAGCAGATGTAGCTATTGTGGATATAAGGCTTGCCCCTGCAGCAAAAATAAAAGGTATACCATAAAATAATGTTAATACAGGAACAAGAACTGTACCACCGCCTAAACCGGTTAATGAACCAATGAATCCAGCAATAATAGAACCAAATACTATTGCGAGGAATTTCAAAGCTATTAAAAGTAAAGTCATTATACCTTTATTACGTTACAATATTTATTATTTATTAAAGGTATATTATTTTATTTAGGATCAGATTTAACTCTATTTATTTTAATATTATAGCAACAATATGTTTAAATTATAGAAATTTTACTCATATCTTAAAACCATTCTCCGATCTTCTGCCCATTAAATCATCATCTTTCCAGTATTTTTTTACTATTATAATAACCGATATGACAACCGGGATTACCAGAATCGCAAATGCTTTTTCAAATCCTATATAAGGTATTATTGCAGCAAATATTAGGGGTATTATCATGAAAAGTGCCATATTGTAAGAATAATAATAAGAATTCACTGCATTTCTTTCCTCTACTGTTGTTCCTCTTGAAATTTGCACAGTGGCTATTGGAAATATTGACCCATGTGGAATTCCAAGAACCATCATTAGAACTACAAAATCTGTGTAATTAGGAAGGAAAGGGAATAGCAAAAGAGCTATTATGGTAATTCCCGGTGCCATAATTAACGGAATTCTCAGGTTTTTTACCGGCCTTACGCTTAAATACATTCTGGTAAACAGTGAAACAGTAAAAAAGAAAACAAATGGAAGATAAGCCATATAGCTGCTGACATGGAATCTTGTTTCTGCAAAAATTGCCAGGAATACAGTTAATGCAGCAAACGGGACATTATAAGTGGTAATAGTCAGTATGGATGAAATAAAGCCTTTGTTGTGCCAGACATAGGCACCGTGAGATTCTTTCTTATTTTCTGGGAATTCCATAAAAAAAGATGTTACAATGCCAATTATCCCCAGAGGCGCAAATAATAAAAATAGTGATCTGTAACTGACTATGGTTAGAAGATAAGTTTCCAGCGATGGTCCAAAAACCAGGCTAAGGCTCAATCCAACTGCATATATTGCAAGAAGTTTTTCTCTCCCTCTCTGATCCGGATATAACGAAGCAGATGTAATAATATTTGGAAGTATTATGCCATAAGCCATGCCTATGGCAAATGATAAAATAAAAATACTTATTGTTCCAGATATAAAATAAAGAATAAGAAATATGGTAAGTGCAAAATTGGATAATATAAATACCCTTTTTCTAAGTTTAGAATTCATTAATGGATTTAATAATGCTGTGGTGAGGACTGTTCCCAGATAAATAATTGCAGTTACCAGTGCCGTGGCAATGTATGAAAAATGCAGCACATATTTTGAAAATAAAGGTACTGTAGTTACAACCATGTTGTTTGTTGACCTCATTGATATTGCCATGAGTATGAGTATTGTTGAATACAGTATGAATAATTTTTTGCCTGGAATCTGCTTATTCATAGTTGATTAGTTAAGAATGTTATTTATATAATTCTATGCTATAATTTCTAAAAACTTCATATTTTAAAATTTTACACAATTGCAGTTATAGGGAAAACATTAGAATTATTGTGTTTGAATATACACGATAAAAATTAAAATCCCAATTTTCGTAGTTATTAGAAAATATCACGCATTACTTCATATCATCCTATTTAAATGATAGTACAAAATTTCTAATTATTTCCATAATATAATTTTAGAATAATGCAATGCCATTTTAGAAATGGATTTTACAGCAAATAACCTGCACTATGATGAATAATAATGAAAGGAATAAAAGAGCAGAATTAGAAGTGATTATATCTAAAGAAGTTTTAGAATTAAACAAAGAGAAATTTGAGTATATTTTAATAGTTTCATATACGGAAATATAGACAGAGAATTAACAAATCCTATTCTTAATCAGTTCCAAGCAACTCTAATTTTTAAATTTATTAAAGTCATCTCTGCTTCTATCCTGCATGGCAATTTAAATCAATCTTTAACCGTTATTTTTTCAGGCATTATGCAATATCTATATTAAATTTCTAAACCAGATAAATACTTATCAGGCATTTCTCCCAAATTTTACTATTTCTTCCAATTATTTATTTTAATTGGTGAAAGTCAAAAGCATTTATCTGTCATGTTCAGTTCCAGAAACGCAGATAAAGAATTGAAGGTTAAGGAATATAAAAGTACATTTATATCGTCATTTATTAATTGCTGTCTATATTAATATTTAATTTTTTAAATCCGTACATTATATCGCTATCTATTCTATCTTCAGGCACTAGCTTTTCAATACTGTATGACGATATGGCCTTTGAGAATTCCTCGATAGCTATTCTGGTTTCCAGCCTTGCAAGCGGAGCCCCAATGCAAAAATGAATGCCATGCCCAAAGGCGATATGCCTTTTCTCTGTTCTCCATGGCTCAAATCTCTCCCCATCTTTAAATATATCTTCATCTCTGTTTGCTGAGCCAAGATATAAAGCCAGTATATCATTTTTTATTATTTCAACACCGTTTATTTCTGTATTTATTTTGGAATACCTTCTTGTTGACTGTACAGGTGATCTGTATCGTAATGTTTCCTCAATAACCCATTGTATTGAAGAAGGGTAAGACCTTATTCTTTGGTATATATGGGAATTTTCAGCAATTGAGAGTATAGTGTTTGTTATTAGGTTTGTTGTTGTTTCATTTCCTGCTACAAGAAGCAATATGGCGAATCCTGCTATTTCCCTATCATTTAGCTTTCTTCCATCAATTTCTACTCTAGAAAGCCTGGATAAAAGATCGTTTTTTTCTGAATTCCTATCAATTTTTTTATAGAAATAATCTGCCATTTGATAATTTGTTTCAAAATCAGGTCCCCTGCCAAGAGATGTAGCCAGTTTATCCGACCATTCCCTGAAAAGGCCTGAATCAGATTCAGGTACTCCCAGCATTTCTGAGATTACTGTAATTGGCAATTGGTATGATAAAATTGAAACCAGATCACAACTGCCTCTATCTTTTATTTCATTTACCAGTTTTCTGGCTATTTCTCTGATGCGTGGCTCAAACATTTCTATGCTTTTTGGAGTAAATGCATCACTCACAAGATTTCTTAAAGTTGTATGAACAGGTGGGTCAAGCAAAATAATGCTCGGTGTGGTTTTCTCATTGAGCATCTGCGCCATTTCTTCTCCAAGAAGATCTCTGAACTGGGAAGAAAAATTTTGATGATCTGATAAAATTCTTGAAATATCATTGTATTTGAAAATATGAATTATATTTCCTTCTCTAAATACTGGAGAATTTGTTCTCATTTCCTGATACCATGGAAATGGTTCCTCTTTATATGTGGGTACGTGCATGAATTAATATTATTATTTCATATATTAGCTTGCCCATAATAAATTCAATGCCTGATTTTATTATTCAATCAATAAAAATAAAAAGGATTGTAATATCCCTCTTTAGATGATTCAGAAATATTACAACGGTAATCCATCTTATGGCGATGATTTTGACTACATTCTAATATCACACATTAAAGTAAATAAAGAAACTGCGGAAAGTATAATTCGTGATTCGTCCCAAAATAATTATGATCTGGTTCTTCTGTTTGGCAAAGCAGGAATTGTAACATTCACATATTCAATATTAATAAAATTATCACTTTCTGTAAAGAGAGGCAAAATACTCCCGTTTGGAACTATATATTCCAGAAATGCATATAACTATCTCATATCAAAAAATCTGGTCCCAGGTCTGGGAACAAATATGATTCTTGCAAATATCCTTCTTTTAAAAAATCGAAGTTTCCAGTACAAATTAATTAATACCAATTTGGAAACCGGGAAAAATATAAATTTCAAAGATTTCCTTGACCTTACAATAAAAAGGGGAAATATGCTTAGATATTTGCTGGTAGGCATATCCGGAGTAATTGTTAATGAAGTTATACTCCTGATCCTGCATCGCCCTCTTGGAAGTGATTTGAGCATTATACCTGCAATAGAATTATCCATTATTTACAATTTCATTTTGAATAATAAATATACATTTAAAGGAAGAGGCCATTTTTATACCAGGCTTGCTAAATATAATTTATTTAATTTGATTGGCTTTGCTGCCAATCTTGGCGTCTATTACCTGGCACTTTTTTTCAATACAAATATATTTATTGCAGATTTTCTTGGCATACTTGTGGCATTTATAATTACATATACAACAGCAACAATGTTAGTGTGGTAATATGATAGAATCTGAAAGCAAAGAAAAACTTCAGCGAATTATAATGAATGAAGGGGCTACGGTTCTTATTCTTTCTGCTTTTGTGGCATTTGGATTATTCGGTTACCTGAATATTTATGCAATAATTATGGAAACAGTACTTCTTTTATCTGCATTTATTTTGCTTCTCCTATCAAATTTAAATGGAAAATTTAAATTTAATTTTTTATATCTTCAGATTTTTGTATATTCTTCAATGCTGCTGGCTGATATGGCAGTTATACTTATAATACATAACATGGTTTTGAAATTTTTATTAATAATAATTGCAACCATATCTCTATTATTTGCTTCCTATAAATTTTACAAAGACCCAGATTCTTACGATTTTATTAAAAATAGAAAGGTTCCCGTAAGGCTATTATACATTGTTATAGCATCTGCATTTCTTTTAATTGTATCTGTAATAGCTGTGGTGGCTGTATTCGAGCCAACAGATGAATTTCTTATTGATTTGTATTCTGCAATGAAGTTTATGCAGGGAGTAAATCCATATAATCCTGCAACAACTGCCGGTGTATTCATATATTTTAAAAAATTCAATCTTGATCTCAATGTTACTCCTACAATGTATGGCAAAGACATAACGCTTCTTGGATACCCTGCACTGGCATTTATTATATATATACCATATATTTATATTGGTAAATTCGCAAATCTAATAATTTCAATAATTGCCTTTATTCCATTTATTCTTATATATAAAAAATTTTCCGATAAGAAAATAGCACTGTATGCAATGTTTGCTTTGCTGATCAATATAATATTCCTGTACAGCGCAGCTTTCTCCTTAATAGGCCTGGTATGGCTTGTATTTTTGATGGCATCATACTATTTCAGGAAAAATACATTATACTCAGGCATTTTTTTTGGGCTATCGTTATCAGCCAAGCAATTTCCTGCTTTGATTTTTCCTTTCCTGTTCTATATGATTTACCGGGAAAAGGGCATTATTGAGGCTATAAAATGGACTTTGTACGCATTTCTGATTTTCATATTAATAAATGGGTATTTTATTATAAAATCACCAGTTCTTTATTTTAAAGATATACTTTCACCGGAAACAGAAAAGCTTATAGGAATTGGTTTTGGCCCATCTCAGCTGTCGTTCCTGAATTTTGTTCATATTACGCCGGAATTTTTCACAATTCTAATGATACTGTCAATTATACTGTTCTTTGTTATTTATATTAAGCATTATAACACATTAAAATTCTCTCTTTTTGTTTTTCCAATTCTGATTCTTTTATTTAATTACAGGCTTTTAATAACTTATATTACTTTCTGGCCCATTTTATCTCTAATATCAATAGAAGATATAGATTATAAAAGGAAGCTTAAGATAAATAAAAAAGCATTAAAGCGTTATGCAGTTTATGCTGTTGCAATATTAATTGCCATTCTTGTGGTTGGCGCATATTTTGGTTCACACAATGAAGAAAAAGTGAAAATAAATAATATGCAAATCAATACAGTTCATGGCAAAGTGGAAAAAATAATTGTTAGTGTTACCTATACAGGCAATGTTCCAGAAAATATATACTTCAGGGGAATAATAAACGAAACAAATTATAACGGCCTTCTGTTCAATTATTCGGGAAACAAAATCATGCCCGGGACATCAAACATAATTCTTTATCCGGTAAGGGGTGAAACAATCCCTGATAATATTACAATTGATATAATAGCTTACAATGGAACAATACAGGGATCATCCGCTTATACTATTAATGGCTGGAAGGTTAAACCTTACCATGATTTGCTATATAATCCTCCGCAAAATAAGTTATCGCTAAATCAGAGCCTGCCCTGAAAAGGGCAATTAAGGATTCGTTTATCACATCAGGTGAAAGGTAGCCAGACATTACTGCATTTTTTATCATATTGTATTCACCGCTGACCATATAAGTTGCAAGAGGCTTATTATATGCCTTTTTAGCTCTATTAATTATATCCAGGTAAAAAAGGGCCGGTTTTACCATTATTATGTCTGCACCCTCTTTTATATCAAGATTTATTTCCTCCATGGCTTCATTCCCGTTTCTGTAATCCATCTGATAACTTTTTCTATCACCAAACTGTGGAGTTGAATCTGCGGCGTCCCGAAATGGCCCATAAAGGTTTGAGGCAAATTTTGAGCTGTATGCCATTATAAGTGTATTTATATAGCCATTGCTGTCCAGGGCTTTGCGTATTGAACCAATCTGGCCATCCATCATGCCTGATGGGGCAACAATGTCAACTCCAGC
>NZ_JBBIRC010000030.1:0-16750 GCF_037442045.1 Ferroplasma sp.
GAAATAATTTAAGTATTGCGCAACAATTGCTGAATTAATGATAAAAATTGCTGGCCTTGGAATATCTGGAATATATCTTTATCATAGGCTTAGAAATTCTGGTTTCGACGTGAGTGGCTATGACCCGCAAAAGGACAATTATTACAATCCCTGCGGTTATGCGACAAACGAGTTTAAAATGTCTGAATACATGTCAAAAATCAACATAGACTTTAAAGATTATATACTCAGCCGAGCTGAAAGCATTACGTTTTCAGGCAATAATTTTACAGGGAAAACATTAACACCAAACGGGCTTTGCACTTTTGATAAAAACAAACTGGAAACAGATAGCAGAAAAGGCATTAAACGGCAAATCATTGCCCAGAAAAATGGCGATATTATAATAGACGCTACCGGGATATCGCGGTCATATCTCGGGCAAAATAACGCAGATATTCAATATAAAACACTGGAGTATTTAACAGAAGAATCCAATTTTCCTGATTTTTATTTTTATTTTCTTCCGAGGGGGAGAGGCTATTTCTGGAGTTTCCCGCTCGGCAATAAATTCCACATAGGCATTGGTTCTCGAACTACTGAAGACTTCTATATGGTCAGGAAATATAAGAAAATAAAAGTCGCATCCAGGAATATAAGGATGGCCCCATTATTTAACCCGGTTTGGAAAGGAAACATAATTGGAGTTGGAGAGGCAATTGGAACTGTATCACCTTTAACGGGAGAAGGAATATTGCCTTCCATCAAATCAGCGGAAATATTATTTGACTGCATCAGTAAATATGGAACTCAAAATTTAGGGGAGATTTATGAAGAAAAGATAGGGAAAGAATTCGGTTACTATGCAAAGCTTGCTTCAATGGTCTCTAATATTCAAAAAGGAAACATTGTTAAAATTGAGAACATACGTTCAATAAAATATGCCAAAAAAACAATCAATGAATTTGGAATTCAATTTAATATTTTACCATTTATACGCCATTTTGTTAAATAAAAAAAATTGAAAAATTTTATTAATTCCCATGGAAAGCATTTCCAAATTTATTCAGCATTGCATAAAAAGTTGAAAATAGATTAATTTATATGAATTATTTAAGTTTTGCAAGGAATTCCTTTATTTTTTCATTAAAGCCCTTTGGATCGTCCAGATAGCATGCATGTTGTCTTCCGATATTATAGAATTGAGCTACAGAATTATAGCGCATCAGCAGTTCATAATTATCCGGCGCGGAAATTGCATCGCTTTTCCCCCACAAAAGAAGCATGGGTTTTCCTTCTAGTTTACTCAAATTTGATTCAAATTCTGAAACTCCCACAGCACCGACCAGAACCAGACCTTTAACTTTATCCGGGTATTTTGTGGCAAATCCTGTAACTGCCTCTCCTCCCATTGATGCCCCGAGTATTACAACCGGCGGAAGGTGCAATATATCGACAAAGTTGGCTAGAAATGTATACATATCTATTGAAAGATTTTCCGATTTTCCATAACCAGGAAAATCCAATGAAATTGCATGAAATCCCGAATCTACAACGGTTTGGATGGTATCGGTTTCTTCATATGTTCGCGAATTAAATCTTGCTCCATGGCAGAAAATGAAAGGTGTTCCATTTCCATCCTCTATATAGTGAATTTTTGCATCGTTAATAACTACAAATTTATCTTCTAACATAATTGATTATGCTCACTACATAATTAAAATTTGTGAATTTTCAATCCACATAAAAATTTTAGCGATACTATTATTTTATTTAAACTTATTGTTTTTATGTAATTTATAATAGATTTATGAACAAATGCGTGGAAATCGTTAATAATACGGAGTTATAGACTGGATAATATTGATAATGAGGCATGAAATTTATAAATTCCGAAACTTTTACTATATCTTATCTACGGGTATTGACGAAAAATGACTATTAATACAGATAGTAGTTAAATACCTAAAAAAAATATTTAGTTAATGACAGATAAAACTAGCATTAGAATTCTGTGGTTTAGTGAGATTTCAAAAGAAGATGTGCCTATTGTGGGAGGAAAATCCGCGAATTTGGGCGAAATGATAAAAATAAAAAGCATACCTGTACCAAATGGATTTTCTACAACAAGTTTTGCTTATAAGGAGTTTATAAAGGAAAATGATCTGGATGACAGAATCATTGATCTTATAAATCAAACAGATATTGATAATTCAAGAAAATTAAAGGAAACAAGTGAGAAAATTAAAGACCTTTTCCTTAAAGCGCATTTCAATAAACAACTTGGAATGGAAATAAGAGAATATTACAGAAAACTTATTGAAAAGGAAAAAAATATATATGTTGCAGTCAGGTCATCGGCAACATCCGAAGATTTGCCGGATGCAAGTTTTGCAGGGGAACAGGATACATTTTTAAATATCCATGGAGAAGATGAAGTTGTCCAGAACATAAAATTATGCTATGCCAGCCTGTTCAGCCCCAGAGCTATTTATTACAGGGAAAAAAAACATTTCGGCCATTTCAATATATATCTGGCTGCAGCGGTTCAAAAACAATTATTTTCTGAAGCGTCCGGGGTAATGTTCACAGTCGATGTATCAACTGGAGATACCTCTAAGATTATTGTAGAATCAAGCTATGGACTTGGCGAATACATTGTAGGGGGCGTTGTAACTCCAGATACTTATTATATTGATAAAAACACAATGACAATTTCCAATAAAATAATTACCAGTAAAAATAAAATGCTAAAATGTTTGGAAACCGGTGGAACAGAGGAATTGGTCGTTGATAAAGAAATGGCCAATAAACAGTCTATTTCTGATGATGAAGTTATAAAACTTGCAAATTATGGGAGATTGCTGGAAAAGCATTATGGAAACAGTATGGATATAGAATGGGCTAAGGACTCATTTGACCATAAAATATATATTTTACAGGCGAGATTTGAAACTGTATGGAATGATAATAAAAGAGATGAAAATATGGAACAACAAAATGTAATGGATGAAAATAATGTTATTTTAAAAGGTTTGCCTGCTTCTCCTGGAAAGGTTTCGGGTACTGCCAGAATATTATATTCTGTTGATGAAATGGAACAATTTAAGGACGGGGATATACTGATTACAAAAATGACAGCCCCTGACTGGGTCCCAGTAATGGGAAAAGCCAGAGCCATTATTACCGACGAAGGCGGACTTACATGCCATGCTGCGATAGTATCCAGAGAACTTGGAGTCCCATGCATCGTCGGAACATCTTCATTCGGCAAAAAGGCAACTGAAACCATTAAAAATGGTGAAATAATAACGGTAGATGCAAAGAACGGGCTTGTTTACCCCGGAAAACTAATTAAACAGGAAGATGAGAAAAAACCTGCAAATAATGTATCGTATGAAAGCGAGATTATCACCGGTACAAAGGTTATGGTTAATATGGGGGAGCCACAGCTTTCCGAAAAAGTTTCAAAATTGCCCTCTGATGGCATTGGGCTGATGAGAGAAGAATTCATATGGGCAGAAATCGGTGAACATCCTCTTTCATTAATAAAAAATGGCAGAGGTGAGTATTTTGTTGATAAACTGTCTTCTGAACTTGCACGGGTGTGCAGAGATTTTGCACCAAGGCCGGTAGTTTTAAGGTTTTCAGATTTTAAATCTGATGAATACAAAAGCCTGATAGGCGGCAAAGAGTTTGAACCGGAAGAGGATAACCCGCTTCTTGGATGGAGAGGCGCTTCCAGATACTATGATGACCGTTACAAGGATGCTTTTAAACTTGAATTAATGGCAATTAAGAAGGCGAGAGATGAATACCTGCTGAAAAATCTATGGGTCATGATACCATTTACCAGAACTGTTGAGGAATTGAAGAGAGTTGTTAAAATAATGGAGGATAATGGCCTTGAAAGGACAAAGGACTTTAAACTCTTCCTTATGTCTGAGATCCCGAGCAATATCATACTTGCAGATAAATTTAACCAGTATGTTGATGGATATTCTATCGGCTCCAATGACCTTACCATGCTTCTCCTTGGTTCTGACAGGAATAATGGAAAAATGAGTTCCATGTTTGACGAGCGGGACCTTGCAGTAAAAAGGGCAATACGGTATCTGATAAAAATAGCGCACAGAGATGGTAAAATTGTGTCAATATGTGGACAGGCACCTTCCCAGTATGATGAAATTGTTGATTTTCTTGTAAGATCAGGTATTGATGATATTTCTGTAAATCCGGATGCAGTTGTGCATGTGAAAAAAATTGTTGCATCTGTCGAGAAAAGGGTTCAACTGGAAGCTGCACTGGGAAAGGTCCAGATAGATCCAGATTGGGATTTGCCATAATCATTCAAAAATATTTATTTTACTTAATTTAAAATTTTTCTTGAATATATATGAATTGTTATTTTTATCAAAATTTATAATTACATATCCTTCCAAAAAGAGTTCATGAAATTTCGATCTTATCAACATTTTAGCCTTTAAGGCACCGTCAATATCAGTTTTCTTAAATTCGTAAAAATCTTTTATCATTTTGATTCCTATGACATCCTTTTCCGGTTTCTCATTAAATGCCATCTGGTAACCATCAACAGTGTTAATAAATTGTGGTTCTTCATAAGACCTGTTATAATTTTCATGAATGTGCCATTCTGCTACAAGGCGATCAGTTGGAACGCCTTTATTGATTCCGTCATCCATTATTCCATAAAAATTATCGAGATAAGTTCGTGATACCGCTCCTAGCTTTCCAATATTGAAATAGCCATTAAGGCTCATTACAGGATCGAATGTCCAGGCAATCATGTCATAGCCATAATTAAGTGCCAGTTCCCTCTGCTTTATTTTAAGCGCGTATCCGGCACCTGAATATTTCTGTTCATCAATCACACCTGTCATGTGTGAATATAAATAAACCTGGCCTTTTTTATAGCCAGGGTATGAAAAACTCATTCCTATTAACCTGTTTCCATCGAATGCACCAAGCACAAAGCCCCCGTGATATGCCATGGAATGTATTGTATCTTTAAAACCTGATAATGCACTTTCACTGTGCCATGCAGATTTTATAATTTCCATGAAGTCACTTATTTGTGATGAATTTTCAATAATTCTTACATCCATATACCATTATTGCAAACTAAATTTAAATGTGAGCTAAAACATAGCTCGAGTTTTAAATTCAATAATGTGTAGAAAAATAAAAAACTTATTTATATATACTTATAATTACCAGTTATGTCAATTAAGAATAAGGAAATACTTGTTACTGGTGGCGCAGGTTTTATAGGCTCTAATCTGGTGAATGCATTATCAAAGGAAAACCATGTATATGCACTTGATGATCTTCAAACAGGGTCATTGCATAATTTAGAGGAATCCGCCGATAGAATAGAATTTATTAAAGACAGAGTTAAAAATATTAATGATTATGAAATAAATCCTGATTATATTTTCCATATTGGAATATATTCTTCTTCTCCAATGTATAAGAATAATCCTCATCTAATAGCAAATGCAATAGATGACCTTATAACTGTCCTCGAATATGGAAAGAAATCCAAATCAAAAATTGTTTATGCTTCAACTTCCTCAATTTATAATGGCATAGATATACAAAAAGAAGATGTTATACCAAAGGTCTCTGATTATTATACAGAGGCCAGAATAGCAATGGAGAGAATAGCAAACCTTTACTGCAATCTTTACGGAATGGATGTTTCGGGAATGAGGTTCTTCTCAGTATATGGCTACAATGAAAGGTCAAAGAAGATATATGCAAATCTGGTATCTCAGTTCCTCTGGGCAATGCATGACAATGTAGCACCTGTACTGTATGGCGATGGAGAACAGAAAAGGGATTTCGTTTTTATTGACGACCTGGTAAATGCACTCATGTTGGCTGCGGAGAATAATAAAAAATTCAATGTTTACAATGTTGGAACAGGGAAAAACTATACACTGAATGAAATGGTAAAAATTCTTAATAAACATCTTGGTAAGAGTATAAAATCTGAATACATCGAAAATCCAATGAAAGATACCTATGTATACTATACCCTTGCAGATATTAAAAAAACTGAGGAAAAAATCGGATTTAAAGCGAAAATATCTCTTGATGAGGGAATAGATAAGCTAATAAAATATTATAATTATTAAATTTTGTAAATTAATACTTTAGTATTAAAGTAAACATAGATTTTAATATTATTTTTTCATTGATAATACGATGGCAGTATCACAGAGAAAGGGAATGTTTATTCCAAAAAGAGCAACATTCGTACGCAGGAGAAAACATTCTTCCAGGGAAAGATTTGAGCCCGGTTACTTAACCAAGGAAAAGCAAAAATTGAAGAATGAAAAGGATAATATCACAAACCTCAAAAAAGCTTTAAATAAATGTGGTGCCAGGATGGATTGCGTCAGAAAAGTTATTAAAAGAAGCAGGATATGCCGGCACAGTTTTGAGGAAATAGAATCTGAATATAATAAGGCAATAAGAGTGTATATGCGAAATGGTGGATATATGCATCTTGAAAATGATAAATGGCTTTACCACAAAAAAGAATGATCAATTTATAAAATTCTTTATCTCTTTTAATAGTGCTATAAAATCTTCCTTTTTTAAAAGGCCGGTATTCACATTTCTCGGACTTGGATGGTATGAGCAGTATAGTCTTATCCCAGCTATATCATAGTACTTTTCATTGATGAATTTAATGCCAGTAGTTTTGATATTTCTGGATCTGAAGTATTTTATTATGGAATCAAATGAAATTTTACCAAGGCAAAGTATGGCTTTTAGTTTATGCATTGCATCTATTTCTTTTTCAATATAAGGATTGCAATTCTCAAGCTCGCATTTTAGAGGTATGTTATCAGGTGGAGCACATTTTAAAGCAAGAGTAATATACATGTTATTGTATTTTAAGCCGTCATTAATGTTTTCTGATACAGGAATATTGGTAAATCCCGCTTCGTACATTGATGAAATAAGGAAATCGGAACTTTTGTCTCCGGTGAATATTCTCCCGGCTCGGTTTCCACCATTAAAGGCAGGAGCAAGCCCAACAACAAGTAATTTTCCATTTATATCACCATAGCCTGTCAGTGGCTTATTCCAGTATGTTTCAATTGCATATTTCTCCGGAACAGATCTTGTATTCCTGTATTCGACCAATCGGGAGCATTTTCTGCATGCAATTATTTCTTTATTGAGTTCTTCAATGCTCATTTTAAACTGTGCCCTCCATCTACAGGTATTACGGCACCATTTATCCATGAGGAATTTCCGTCAATAAGGTAGGTTATTACATTGGAGATATCCTCAGGTGGCGTTTCCAGATCTCCATATTTCCTCATTTTTGAATAATCTCTCCCTATTTCAAAGCACTGCTTTATATATTCAGGAGCAACAACATTTACCCTTATCCCTCTATTGAGAAGTTCTGATGCCATTATTTTTGCGGCCTTTTCCAGAGCGGATTTAGAGATTGTATATGATAAAAGGTGCGTTTTGTTTTTCGTTGAAACCGACGAATTGCTGATAAAAATTATTGATGAACCATATTCCATGTGCTTCACTGCATATTTTGCCAGATATAACGGAATTTTTAAATGATTGAGGAGCATCTGATCAAGCCCTTTTAAATCTTCAATATTATCTTCTATAAAGCCACCTACCATTATTACCAGTGCATTTAATGATTTTAATGAATAGATCGATTCTTCAATAAGTGCTTCGCAGCTCTTTTCATCGTTTAATTCCTTTGCAATATAATCTATTTTGCCGTATATTGAATACTCTGAAACTATTTGTTTTAACTTTTCATTATTTCTTGAATTTATGACCACATGATTGTGGTTTAGCAACAGGTTATAACTGAGTGATCTTCCAAGCGATCCAGTACCTGCTATCAGTATATTTTTTCCAGACATACTTATATGATTGACTGCACTTTAAAATATATTTTGTTTTCCTTTTAAAATATTAACCTTAATATATTTCTTTTACATGTATTTTTTATGGGAGACGTAATAGTAATTGGCTATATACTGGATACAATAGTTTCATTTTTCATAGGTGCGTGGTTTGCAAGATTCTGGATCAGGCATCCGTTTAGAAGGCAGCCGGCAACGGGAAAAACTTCAATGATAGGGAAAACCGGAGAAATTAAATCATCACTGAAGAATAACTATTATGAAATTGCAGTTGATTCACAGATATGGAGAGCAGTGCCTGATGATCCAAAAGAAACTTTTACAAAGGGTGAAATTGCCTATGTAAAATCTGTTAGAGATATAACTCTGTACATATCTAAAATCAAATAATTATATACTATTCATAAATATAATAAATATGTATCAGTATCATATTGGAGTCATAGGCGGAAGTTTTGCAGATGAAAAATATTGCCAGATCGCATACAAAATAGGAGAAAAGCTTGCTGAAAACAACTGTGCCGTTTTTTGTGGCGGCAATGGTGGAATAATGGAGTGTGTTGCACACGGTGTATACGACAATAAAGGTATGGTTATAGGAATTCTGCCTGGAGAAGATAGAATGGCAGGAAATAAATATTTATCACTTGCGATTCCAACTGGAATTGGATATTTACGAAATTTCTTTATTGTACGGGCATCTGATGCTATTATAGCAATTGAGGGCTATTCTGGAACAACGTCAGAAGCAGCTTTCGCACTTACAGAAGGCAAAACCGTAATTTCTGTTGGAGAACTGAATATAAATACAAAACATGGCGATGGAAAATTAATAAAGGAGAACGACCCTGAAAAGGTTATCTCTATAGCACTGGATGAAGCTAAAAAATTTATAAAAAAAATTTAGTTATTTTGTTTTTTTAACAGATGTACTTTGGTAAGGTGTGATACCATAAACACTATAAAGAATATACCAATTAAATATTCCACTATTACATCACCAAGAAGCCCGAAATGAACGGTAAACATTTTGTAAGGGCCAAGAAGAATATAAAGGGTTGATATGCCTACCAATACCATAATAAGTATAACAAGTGCCGGTTTCAATGACCTCAGTTTTTCGAAATATAAAAACGCGGGCGTTATAATAAGAATGATGCTGAGTGGAAATGCAATTTCAGTAACACTGTTCCACTTAACATGTCCTATATCTTTAATCTGCACTGATGCTATAATTATTAATATAAGCCCAACAATAATTATGCCTAATTCTATATATAATTTGATATCTGATTTTGGTTTTTCAGGTTTAGCGTTGACAGTTTGCTGGTTTTGCTTGCTTTCTTCCACGCCTGCAACATTTTCGTTATTATTATATTGATTATTCTCAGTATTCTCAATATTATCAGTATCTGAATTCTCATTATTTTGATCTGCCATTAACGTGGAATAATACTTATATTATTAAATTTTCCTATAACCTGTCGTTCGATGATAGACGATGATAAAATACATATGGGCTATATGAATTATGATACTATGGAAGATGTGTATATAGTTTCTGCAAAACGTACACCCATTGGCAAATTTGGGAAATCATTTTCAAAGATCAGGGCTACTGAACTGGGTGCATCCGCTATTAAAGGAGTTATTCAGGATTCGGGCATTGATAAAGACTTAATAGAGGAAGTTATAATGGGAAACGTTATCCAGGCAAATGTTGGCCAGAATCCTGCCGGCCAGGCTGCTTTTTATGCCGGACTTAAACCGGAGGTTACGAAAAACACCGTAAATGTAGTATGTGCTTCAGGAATGCTTGCAACTGAAAATGCTGCAAGAGAAATTATGCTTGGAGAACATGATATAATAGTTTCAGGAGGATTTGAAAATATGAGCAACTCCCCTTTAATCTTGCCTTCTGAATTTAGATGGGGCCCAAAGCAGCTTCTTTATAAAAATTTAAAAATAGAGGATTCTATGCTTGTTGATGGTTTAATTGATTCACTGTATGGAGAGCACATGGGTGTTTCCGCAGAGCATTCTGCAAAAAAATATGGAATTACAAGAGAACAGGCAGATGAATTTTCTGTTGAAAGCCAGAATAGGGCATTGAGGGCAACGGAATCGGGAGAATTTGCAAAGGAAATTGTAAAGGTTGAGAATGTTGAAAAAGATGAGGGCATAAGAAAAACATCTATGGAAGACCTGGCAAAATTGAATACTGCATTCGACAGAAATGGGATTCTTACAGCCGGAAGCTCTTCACAGCTTTCGGATGGTGCATCAGCATTGCTTCTGGTTTCGGAAAGAGCGTTAAATGAATATGGGTTGAAACCAGTTGCAAAAATTACAGGTTTCAGTTCTGCTTCCCTCGATACAAGAGATTTTGTGGAAGCGCCAATACCCGCTACACGCAAACTGCTTTTTAAGCAGCACAAAAAAATAGATGACTATGACCTTATTGAGCATAATGAGGCATTTTCCGTAGCTTCTATTATAGTCAGAGACCAGCTTGGAATCGACAAGGATAGATTCAATGTAAATGGCGGTGCGATTGCTATAGGCCATCCGCTAGGAAATAGCGGATCCAGAATAATTGTAACTTTAATAAACGCACTTCAGAGCAGGCATATGAAAACCGGATTGGCAACGATATGCCACGGTGGCGGTGGGGGGCATACATTAACATTGGAACTTGTGGAGTAATTTCTTTGTTTAAGTTACATTTATTTTTTCAAAAGGTTTCATAAGCAATGCTTATTAAACTTATTATTATAATTGTATAAATTTGTTAATATGCATTATTGCATATTTAAAATAAAAGAGTGATTGATATGAAAGATGTTTACATAACATATTACAAACGGACACCGTTTTCAAGAGCAAAACCGGATAAGCCTGAAAAAGATGCATATAATGGAATTTCAATGGATGTGTTGCTTTCCAGGCTTATAAGAGATTCTTTAGGCACCGGAATTAATCCAGAAGATATAGGAGATGTAATTACTGGATGTGCCATTCAGGCAGGCGAAAACTGGACATATGGAGGAAGGCACCAGGTTCTATTATCAGATTTGCCGGTATCAGTCCCAGCAATGTCTATAGACCGTGCCTGTTCATCTTCCCTGAATGCAACAGCAATAGGTGCAATGGAAATTCAAACCGGAAATTCCGATATAGTTCTGGCTGGGGGAATGGAACATATGACACATGTCCCTCTTTATAATGATCCGTATGTAAAATACAGTGATGAACTGATGAATAACCCAAAATATAAAAAATTTGATATGGATGTCTCATACCACGTGGGGCTAACAGCTGAAAAACTTGCCCGATTAAATAACATATCAAGGGAAGAAATGGATATCTTTTCATTCGAATCACAGAAACTTACTGCAAAATCAATTGAAAATGGATATTTTAATGGTGAAATCCTACCTGTGACAGTCAAGCATGAAGGGATTGAAAAAACGATTAATCTGGATCAGACACCACGCCCTGAATCGACTCTTGAGGGTATAAGAAAGCTTAAACCAGCCTTTGTAGAAGATGGGCTTGTGACCGCAGGAAATTCGCCACCATTAAGCTCAGGAGCTTCATTGCTGATGCTGGTCTCCGGAGAAAAATTAAATGAATATGGATTGAAACCTCTTGCTAAAGTCATAGATTATGCGGCAGCTGGAGTTGATCCAACAATTATGGGCCATGGTCCTGTCCCTGCAACACAAAAACTGTTAAAGAAGAACAATTTATCGGTTGATGATATAGATTACTGGGAAATAAATGAAGCATTTGCTGTGGTTACACTGAATGCGATGAAACATCTGAACATAGACAGAAATCGTGTTAACATTCATGGGGGATCTGTAGCTATAGGGCATCCACTGGGAGCTACTGGAGCAAGAATAGCAGGAACACTTGCAAGAACATTGCAGGAAAAAAAGGGAAATATGGGAATCGCAACTCTATGTGTTGGCGGAGGACAGGGATACTCCATGTTAATAGAAAGGGTTTAATAAATATTTTTTATAAATTATTAAGACGGTTCAAATTATAACACTTAAATACATTTTTCCATACATCAAACTATTTGGGCATTTTAAACCATCATTAAATCATATATCATTGCCCTCAGTTGAATATTATTACAATCATAGTTCAATTTATAAAAAAATATAAGTATGGTATACGGATAAAGTATACATGAATACAGATGTTGTTCCCTTGAGGTTGGATAAAACAACGTTAACTAAAATAGACAAAATGGTAGAAGCTGGCATATTCAACTCAAGAAATGCAGCATTAAATATAATTATAAAAACAGGAATAAAAAACTTTGACTTCTGGAATAATATATTAAGCATCTCAAATAGCTACGATCAGAATTATGATGATAGGGTATCCCTACGCCTCAATAATGCATTGAATAAATTTTTAAAGGATCGTGACAGATTTTGAATTATCTTGATACGAGTGTGGTTATAATCCTTCTGGATAGGAAAGATTATAGATTTTCAAATGTAAATAATATAATAAATGAGGGGGATTGCGTTATGTCAGATCTTGGGCTTGTTGAATTAACCTCTTATTTAAGTCGCAATAACATTGAAAATCCACCTGCATATGCGATCCATTTAGTTAGGAAATACAAAATAAATTTATTATCAAAAATTGACAACACATTTATTCCGGGATTTGGCAATGTAAATACAGTATTATCTACATCCTTAAATTTATCCGATAAATTGAAGTTAAAAACATTGGATTTAATTCATGTTTCAAATTGTATTGAATTAAAAATTAATGATTATAATATTGTTAATTTATATACTGCGGATAAGGAATTTATTAAAGCCAAAAAAACTCTAAGCGAATATAAAATAGATTTAAAGATTATTGATTAATTTTATCTATTGTCTAAAATTTCTGATTGAATTATAATTAATAAAATATACAGGAATTTAGTTTATGATGCATTAAAAAAATATAGTTTGAAATAATAATATTAAAATAGATAAATAAAATATTTATAGGAATACCGTTCACTTTTGTTCCAGTATACAGGCATGAATTCGGGAAAAACATCAATATCAGTAATGATAATCCGACATTGCATCAAAAATAGCGATCGGCAAATGTGTACGGTACAAAAAAGCAAGGTTAAAAACAAAGCTTAACCTGAATATGTTTGATGAAATAAAAGGTGCATTTATAAAGCTCTTCAGAATTAGAACTTGATCTTTCAAGATTTTGTTATTTTAAATAATAAATTTTAAGGCAATTGTAGAAAAATTTATTTGGATACGTTTTCTTAAGTGAATGACTATGGCTATAAACTTCTTTGCTTATAATGTGCTTTATTTTCTGGGAATTAACATAATGCTGATAATTATAAATGTTTATTTTGGATTTTTTTCACCAAAAAAGGAGAAATTTCTTTTAAGATTTTCAAAATTTTTTTCTTATTTTATCATATTTATCGCTATAATATATTCCATTATTACAGTTTTTCTACTGGATTATTTCAGAAATATCTATTTTATAAATATAAATACAATCGAAAATAGTAATAATAGTAAATTTTTATTTAAAGAGGTAATTGCTTCAGGTCATATTATGATTCAAATTGAATTAAGTGAAATTATATTTTTATTGGTTGCTATAATTTTTGCAGTACTTGTTACAACTCATGAAAAACACAAGAAAAAAAAATAGTTAGGTTATCTCTTTTATAAGATTCCTATTTAATTTTAAATTTCCGATAATGTGTATAGTACAGTTTTGTTTATTTTTACAAAAAGTATTTCAGTTATTGTAAATATATCTGGGTTTCCTTTATTATAACATATATTTTATTTAAGTAGTTATAGGAGGCGGGTGTTCTAATAAACTTCTTCAATTTCTGTTAATATTGTTAATTATAATTTTTGATAAAACCCGATACACTCAAACGAATTATAATGAAAACATTATAAAATAAATTACTGGGTTCAATCAATAAAAATTTAATTTAAATTTTCAAATTTATAACTTTCTTAAAAGATCTAGATACTCTACAAGGTCTTCATAATCCCTTATAAGGTGAAGTATATCAATTCCCAGCGCTTCCATCATTGTAAGTGCAAGAGAAAGGTTTTCTTCGCTTTCTTCTGAAAGCTTTTGATTGTTCAATTTATCATAGATTTCATTGAAATTCTTTTCAGCTTTTTCCCTGAACTCGTCAAGCTGCTTTGTTACATCATCCTCTAATTTATTCATGTCTTCTGTGCTATCCATTAATCGCTATTAATAAAAAATATATATTATTTTGGTTATTGCATCACAGCACCTTTAGCAGATGATGATACCAGTCTTGCATACTGGTTTAAAAGGCCTGTTTCGTATCTTATGTCAGGCTTTTTCCACTCTTTTCTCCTTTTTTCTATTTCCTGCTCATCTACCAGAAGGCTGATCTTTCTATTTGGTGCATCTATTTCGATAATATCGCCATCTTTAATAAGGGCAATTAAACCGCCATCCATTGCTTCAGGTGCAATGTGCCCTACCATAATTCCTCTTGTGGCACCTGAAAATCTTCCGTCCGTTATCAATGCAACACTGTCACCAAGACCTTCACCTATTAATTCTGAAGTTACTGAAAGCATTTCCCTCATTCCTGGCCCTCCTTTAGGTCCTTCGTATCTTATTACAATGGTATCTCCCGCCGTTATTTTTTTATCTTTAATGGCCTTGAAAGTTTCTTCTTCTGAATTAAATGCCTTTGCAGGGCCCTTATGGTATTTAACCCTGGAAGCTGAAGTTTTGAATACACCGCCATCTGTTGCAAGATTTCCTTTCAATATGCTTATTCCACCATCAGGTTTGTATGGCTTTTCAAAATCAGATATAATATCATTTTTGTACACTTTTATATCCTTAAGATTTTCCTTTATTGTTTTCCCTGTTACTGTTAACTGATCACCATTCAGAAGGCCATGGTCCAGCAGAACTTTTATTAATACTGGAACTCCGCCAGCGTTATCGAGATCCGCCATAACATATTCTCCGGAAGGTTTCATGTTAACTATTTCTGGAACTTTTCTTGAAATTCTGTCAAAGTCATCCAGATTTAACTTTATTCTGGCTTCATGTGCTATTGCCAGAAGGTGCAGGACAGCATTGGTAGATCCGCCGGAAGCCATCAATACAGTTATTGCATTGTAAAATGATTCTTCTGTTAATATGTCTCTTGGCTTTAATCCATTTTCTATAAGTTGCATTACTGTCTGTCCGGTTTTATAGGCAAATTCTTTCCGTGCTCCATCAACTGCCGGTGGTGATGCACTACCAGGCAATGCAAGGCCAAGTACTTCAGTCATCATGGCCATAGTATTTGCTGTGTAAAGCCCGCCACATGCTCCTGCAGTTGGCACTGCATTGTTTTCCATGAGTTTGAAATCCTGCAATGTCATGGCATTATTCATGTATGATCCTACAGCTTCAAACAGATCACCGACTGCTATACGCTTTCCCCTGTAATAACCCGGTAAAGTGGTGCCAGAATACATAACAATTGATGGTATATTCATTCTTGCCATTGCCATCATCATTCCTGGAGATGTCTTATCACATCCAGATAGTGCAGCAAAACCATCATAGCCATGTGCATTAACTGTAAGTTCTATGGTATTTGCTATGAGTTCCCTGCTAACAAGAGAATATTTCATTCCTTCAGTACCCATTGCTATTCCATCTATGACAACTGGTGTGGTAAACACTCTCGGAGTTCCATGCATGCTTCTTACTCCTTCTTTTGTATCATTTGCCAGTGAAAGAACATGTATGTTGCATGGGCCCGCCTCATTCCATGCTGCTGCGACACCAACCATGTAATTTTTAAGATCGTCGTCATTTAAACCCATAGCTTTCATATATGACCTGTTTGGTGCTCTTTCTGGACCACTGTATGTTAAATCAGAACGCTTCATTTTTAAATTAAATTCAATATCTTATTTAACATTTTTTAATATTGCTTCAAAAAATGAAAAATGGAGAAAAACTTAATGAAAATAATTAAATAGTATGAAGTGTTATTAGAGATTACCTTTATTGTAGTATTGTTGCAGCGTTAAATACGATTGAAAATGACTGTCAATGAATCTGTAATACGGTAGAGTGAGAAAAATGAATGTGAATAGGTTTATCTAACATCTGTGGCATATTTTTTAAGGCCAGATTATATAATAGCAGGCTATTGAGTTTTAAAGTTTTTGAAGGTGTTTTTCTTGAAAGGTTCTAAATTACTTGTTGAATCCTTAAAAAGGGAAGGTGTAAAGGACATATTCGGCATACCCGGGTTATATAACATGCCAATGTATGATTCTATGATAGAAGATATGGAAAGTGGAGAATTACGCCATATTTTAATGCGGCATGAACAGGCAGCTGCACATGCTGCTGATGGATATGCCAGGGCAACCGGGATTCCTGGTGTATGCACTGCAACTGCAGGACCTGGCGTTACAAATATAGTAACCGGGCTTATCACAGCATACCAGGATTCATCTCCTGTTGTTGCAATTACAGGCGCTGTCAACAGGAATTCAATGGGAAAACTATCATTCCAGGAATCCGATACTTTAGGAGTCTCATTTCCAGTAACAAAATATGCAGTGGAAGTAAAAACCATAGAAGAAATACCTGTGTGGGTTAAAAACGCTTTTTATATAGCTTCTACAGGAAGGCCAGGCCCTGTTGTCGTTGATGTGCCAAGAGATGTTCAGATGGAGGATATAGAAAATGTCAAAGAACCTGAAGGATATACAGTACATTACAAACCTTTTGAAACC
>NZ_JBBIRC010000031.1:0-15237 GCF_037442045.1 Ferroplasma sp.
TTTGGCCTGAATCTTTCGGTCTCTGATTTCAGCCATATTTGAAAATTTTTTGATGGATTATAATCTTTATATTTTGTAGCCAGTTTTGAAGGCCTAAAAATAAAAATTTTAGTATCACCAGTTGAATAAATTACATTTTCTGTATCGTATTTTAGTTCTTTTACTAATGACAGTATTTTTTCCTTGTCCATATGGCTGTTCATTGTTTTTAATATAAATATTTTTATTTAAAGGCAATATAAATACATATTTATACTTATTCTTATTACCATTTCATGCAGGAAAAGCAGAAGGTTACGATAACTCTGGACAAAAATACGTATAAAATATTCAAAGAGGAGTGCAACAAAAATGATATTAAAGTATCAACAAAAATTAACACATTAATTAGAGAATGGTTACAGAGAAGAGGAATGTAAATGCCGTACAGAAATATGGATGAAATTTCTTTAGAAAAATACAGAAAATTTATAGAGAATAATAAAGAAGTTATAATAGAAGACCAGCACATCAGTATAGGCAAGAAAATAGATATTAAGCAATATGAACCGGAGAACTTTTCTTTAGAAATTGAAAACGTCTGGAGTTTTCCTAAAAGAGGTGATTGGTGCACTCATTATATTAATGCAAAATACCGTGGAAATTATGCTCCACAAATCCCAAGGAACATAATCATGCGGTATTCCAGTGAAAACGATACAGTTCTTGACCCATTTTTAGGATCGGGCACCACACTAATAGAAACCAAATTACTGGGGCGGCGTGGAATTGGTATTGATGTAAATTCTGGTTCATGTATGATTGCCATGGACAGGCTAAATTTTGATTTGCCTGATAGAGTTGTGCCAGCACAACAAATATACAATGGCGATGCAAGAAATCTGGATAAGATAGAAGACAACAGTATAGATTTAGTAATAACGCATCCTCCGTATTCAAATATTATTTCATATTCTAAAAACAACGTAATTGATGACGATCTGTCTTCATTACAATCTATAGATGATTTTTACCTCGAAATGGGAAAAGTTGCACATGAAATATTCCGTGTCCTAAAGACGGGCAAATATTGCGCTGTATTAATGGGTGATTCAAGGAAATATAAACACCATATTCCATTATCATTTAGAATAATGGACCTGTTTTTGGAACAGGGATTTATTTTAAAAGAAGATATAATTAAAATCCAGCATAATACAAAAACATGGCAGTACTGGCAAAAATTATCTGTACAGAATAATTTCTTGCTTCTTACCTATGAGCATTTATTTGTATTCAGAAAACCCGAAGACCATACAAATTCAAAATATAAATATAGCAGCAATAAAAATTATTAATAATTTGTAATAATTAATTCTTTTATATTGTTCCTCTTGCTCCCTACGGAATTTATGTTTCTTTTTGCATTAACCTCTTTTAAATTAAATTTACTGTACATCTCCTTTAGAAGGTCAGTGCTAGAATTAGATTCCATTACATAAACACCCCTCTGATCAAGTTCTTTAAAAACCTTAAAAAGGCGTTTCTGGTCATCAATAGTAAAACCAGATAATGTATAGCCGGTAAAAGACGATGTTCTGGTCAATGGCATATAAGGAGGATCAAAATAAACAAAATCTCCTTTTACTGCAAACTTCACGGCAATTTCAAAATCATCATTTAGAACATCACATGACTTCAGCATATTTGATAAAGCCATAATATTCTCAGGAGAAGGCAGGTGTGGATTTGTATATTTCCCAAAAGGGACATTAAATTTATTTTGGGAATTAACTCTGTAAAGCCCGTTGAATCCATGCCGATTTAAATAAATCAATAAAACAGATTTTTTGACTGGATCATGGATCGAGTTAAATAAATCCCGGGCAGCATAATAGTCTTCTGAATTATTTTTAAATTTAATACTATTCAAACCTTCTATCAGTTCAACTGGTTGATTTTTAACAACGCTGTATAAATTTGACAGATCTGGATTTATATCTGAGATAACTGCATTTTTGATCTTGCCTGTAGAATATAATGATATTAGAAAAGCACCACCTCCAATGAATGGTTCATAATATTTACCAAAATATGGGGGTATATTGTTAAGCAGATCGGGAAGTAATTGCCTTTTTCCTCCGGCCCATTTTAAAACAGGCTTAAGATTCTGATGCATTAAAGATTCCACATTGCTTTATACAGCAACAATATATAATGATTATTGTATATTTTCAGCTCTCCGCTTGGGTAAGAAAACCAACTCTTTTCCCGGGCATCTATCAAATTGATTAAAATTCAAAATATTTATTTTCACATAAATAATATCAATAGTTAATGAATTAAATGGATAAATAATTCAATAATCTCTTTTACGGTGATTATCATTGCTTCTCTTATGGTAATTATCATTATTCCTTCTGGGACTTGAACCATATTCCTTTCTGGGTGTTCCACCTCTTCTGTCTCTGCCAGAAGATGGCCTCCTTGATCTGTGGTAATCTGGCTCTTCTGTATTTTCGGCATTATCCCTGAACTGTGCAATCAGGCTTCCATAATTTATATCAGTATATTCAGTATTCAAATCCACATCTATTTTTTCCATTTTTATTTTATTTCTTTTCTGTATGGATTGTATAAGGTTTCTCTGATCTGGTGTGAATATGGTCATGGCCCTTCCGTCTTTCCCCATTCTTCCTGACCTTCCAACTCTATGGGCATAAGTTTCAGTGCTGTCCGGAGCATCGAAGTTAATAATATCTGTAATATTTGGAATGTCAAGCCCGCGAGCAGCAACATTTGTTGCAACCATTATTCCAGAATCCACATGCCTGAAATCAGTTATAGATCTTTCCCTTGCGTGCTGCTTCATGCCTCCATGGATTAATACATTATTAAATCCTGACCTGGAAAGAATTAGATTTAATAAATCCCCTGATCTCTGCGTTTTTACAAAAATTATTGCTTTTTTTGAATTATAATTATGTATGTATGACATTAATGTAGAAAATTTATCAAATTTTTCTGATATTGTATATAAATGCTTAATAGATTCAGGTATTGCTTCTTCTTCACCGGCACCAATAAATTCCGGATTCTTCATAAAATTTTTCGATATAGTTTTGATTTCAGATGGCAATGTTGCAGATAACAATATTGTTTGCCTGCCTTCTGGCGTGAATGAAATTATTTTCTTTATATCATCTATAAATCCCATATCAAGCATGAGATCTGCTTCATCAAGAACAAGATATTGTACATGGTCAAGCTTCAGATATTTCTGATTATGCAAATCAAGTATTCTTCCAGGCGTTCCAATAACAATATCTGACCCTGGAAGCTGTTCAACCTGCTTTGTTATGGATGCGCCCCCATATACTATCGTTGCTTTTATTCCGGAAATTTTTCCAAGCCTTGACACCACACTATAAGTCTGAAGTGCCAGTTCTCTGGTTGGCAATATTATTATGGCCTTTATATTCCTGCCTTTAATATTTTCAACAAAGTTTAATAATGGCACCAGATAGGCTGCTGTTTTACCCGAGCCGGTCTTTGACCTTATAATAACATCTTTTCCAGTCAGTACCACTGGAATGGCTTTTGACTGTACTTCTGTTGCTTCTGTAAACTTCATTAAGCTTAATGATTTCTTTAAATTCTCTGATATATTCATATTTTCAAAACTAGACAATTTTAACACTTGTTCCTATATATTATATTGTAATATATACTTAATTATTTAAATTTTCAAATAATATAATTTAGACATAATCATTTCTGTTAACAATGTTTTTTGGCCTGCCATTTAAATAAGAAACGACATTATCAAATGCCTTTTCAACCGGGACATAGATAAAATTCTGGGTAATTCCGGCCACATGTGGTGTTATTATAACATTATCAGGTATTGGGCCTTTAACGTCAGGCTCTCCCCACCAGACATCTGTAAGAAAATATTTTTCTGGATTTTCTATTAAATAATGAAGCATATCGTCCTTATTCACTATTTCTGCCCTGCCGACATTCACTATTGCATCGCCATTAAACGCGGAAAGAAATTTATTATTTATTATGCCTTTTGTGTAAACATTCAGTGGTAATGTTATTACTGCAATATGGGAATTTTTAGCAACGTCTTCAATATTTTTTGTAAAAGTATCAAGCTCGGGATGTTCTTTTTCAGTTCTGCCAAAACCGATTGTATGTATTCCAAAAGGCCTGGCACGTATTGCAATTTCTCTGCCAATTCCGCCGTAACCCAGAATGCCCATTGTGCGCCCGTACAGTGATTTGCCTGGAATTCTATCATAAGTCCCGGCCCTTATATTTGAATTGGAAGAACATATATTTTTGTAATTCGCTAAAATCAATGCAAAAGCATGCTCTGCAACTGGAATGGACCAGGCATCCGCATTGCTGCTTATCTCAATTTTGCTGTCTATATTATTAAAATCTAGATGATTAACGCCAGCGGATATGCTCTGCATAAATACAGTTTTTTTCCCAGGGAGCGGTTTGCCAGCAAATACTACAATGTCTGCATCATCAGAAAATCCATTAATAATTTTGCACTGTGTTTTTTCTTCCATTTTTTTTATAAAGCTATCGGGAATTGATAAGGCTTTAAAATTAACCTGAAGACTTATTAACATGAGGCTTTAATTCAAAATATTATTAATAGTTTATTGCATAACACTGAAAATCATATGATCCAATTTAAGGCAATTGCCGATAATTACGTTTTATTATTTAAGCAAAGTTTTAATAATAAATTTCTATATATTTTCTATGATAATGAAAGATTCTGAGAGAACAGAATACTTCGATAAAATTGCAATTGAAATCTCGAGAAATTATAAGGGCAAAATCAGGACGCTTTCAAATGTTCCAATACATAGCATGGAAGATTTTTCATCTCTGTACACGCCTGGAATCGCTGCTGTTTCAAAGAAAATTCAGGCAGAAAAGGATCTTGTTTATGAACTTACTGGAAAATGGAATTCTGTTGCAATACTTACAGATGGCACAAGGGTACTTGGCATAGGAAATGTAGGCCCGGAAGCTGCAATTCCCGTAATGGAAGGAAAGGCACTGCTTTTCAATTATCTTGGGGGAGTGAACGCAGTTCCAATACCACTGGTTGTAAATAACAATGACGAATTTATAGCTGCTGCAAAGGCAATACAGCCATATTTTGGTGGCTATAATCTGGAAGATATACAGTCACCAAGATGCTTTTTCCTGCTTGAAAGCCTTCAAAAATCCATGGATATACCGGTATGGCATGATGATCAACTCGGAACTGCTTCCATAATACTGGCAGGTGCCATAAATGCGCTGAGAGTTTTAAACAAAAAGAAAGAGGATATAAAAATAGTTTTCAACGGTGCAGGCGCTGCAAATATTGCTGCAATATACCTGTTTGAGGCTGCAGGCTTTGATAAAGGAAACATAATAGCAATAGACTCAAAAGGCATAATTGAACCGGAACGTGAGGATATAGATGCACTGATGTTTAAAAATCCATGGAAATATAAAATAGCACTGGAAACCAATAAAGAGAGAATAAAAGGCGATCCTGCCAATGCGTTTAAAGGAGCGGATCTAGTAGTTTCGGCTTCTGTTTCCAAACCGGGAACAATAAAAAATGAATGGGTTGCATCAATGAACAAAGATCCGATTATATTTGCACTGGCAAATCCACTTCCGGAGATCTGGCCAGATGAAGCAAAAAAAGCAGGTGCTAAAATAGTTTCGACCGGGAGAAGTGATTTTCCAAATCAGATAAATAACAGCATGGTATTTCCCGGAGTTTTTCGTGGTGTTCTGGATGCCAGGTCAAAGGGTGTTAATTTCGATATAATGGTAGCTGCATCATACGCAATTGCCGATTTTGTTGAAAACCCATCAGAAGACCATATTGTTCCATCCATGGAGGATTTTGACCTTTTCCCAAGGGTTGCGTCAATAGTTGCAAGGAGATGTGTGGAATCAGGGCTTGCAAGAAAGGCGGATTCCACAGAAGGATTTTACAGAACGGCGTCAGAAATTATAATAAACAACAGGAAAGTATACAATAAATTATTTGATATGTAGGTGATAAAATATGGCAAATATAAGATTAATGGAAAAAAAGGATCTGGAAACAGTAATGCAGCAGATGTTAAGGCTAAAGCATTTAAATGAAGAATTTGACCCACTCCTTAAAGTTTCAATTGGAAACGATAAGGAGGTAGCAGAAAAGGTAACTAAAATGATTGATGATACTGAGAATCATATATGCCTGGTGGCCGAAGAAAATAACAGGGTTATAGGCATGCTCATGTCTGAAATCATATTTCGTATTTATTATGACCCTAAGTATGAGGCAAGAATCAGGGAGTTTTATGTAATGCCGGAATTCCGTTCAAAGGGTACCGGTGTCAAGCTTATAGAAAAGCTCAGGGAGCTATCGTCCAAGAGAAATATAAAAATGGTTACAGCAGAATTTCCATCACTTAACCTTCTTGCTTCAAATTTCTATAAAAGCATAGATTTTAAAGAACTTATAAAGATTTATTCGAAAATAAATTAAAATTTTATTTTTTTGCGGATAAAGCAATGTATTTTAATATATTTCCAGTTTTAATATAGTTAAGTTCTGCGTTGGTATTTATCAGTGCTTTTCCATTTAATGTTTTTTCACCTACGGTAATTTTAAGTTCCTTTCCCAGAGAAATATTATTTATGCCCTCTATATTTACAACTTCATTGCCCTTCAGTTCTGGAAGTTTCTCCACCTGTACAGGCACAATTCCCATATCTACAAGATTGCTTCTGTGAATTCTCTCGAAACTTTCAGCTATAACTGCCTTTACCCCAAGAATCGCGGTTACCTTTGCTGCCCAATCCCTTGAGCTTCCAGATCCGTATTGCTGCCCGGCAAATATTACAAGAGGAACATTATTTTCTTTGTATTTCATTGCCGCATCATAAAAGCTTATTTCATTTCCGTCAGGATAATAAATGGTGCTTCCACCTGTGTGGGAAACCATTAAATTTCTTATTTTTGGATTTGAAAAACCACCACGGATCATTACTTCGTGATTGCCCCGGCGTGCGCCAAATGTATTCATTTCAGTAACTCCAAGTGAAGATAAATATTTTCCTGCAACAGAATCCTTTGCAATGGGTCCTGCTGGAGATATATGATCGGTGGTTATTTTATCTCCAAATATTGCAAAAATCCTGCCGTTTTTAATATCTTTAACAGGTTCCATATACATCCATGGAGGCATTTTTATATATGAAGAATCTTCTTTAAAATCAAATAAAGTGCTACCAGTAGATTCCATGGCTTCCCAGTTTTTATCACCACTAAAGACATCGGAATATTCTTTTTTGTACACTTCGGGATCCATGGCAAGATGGAAGTATTTCTTGATTTCCTCATTGCTTGGCCATATATCCTTAAGGTAAACTGGCTTTCCATTATCATTTCCAAGCGGTTCATTTATAAGATCAATATTCATTTTTCCTGCTATGGCAAATGCAACTACAAGGATGGGCGATGCCAGAAATGCACCTGCTATATATGGATTTATCCTTCCTTCAAAATTCCTGTTCCCGCTCAACACTGCAAATGCTTTTACATTGTTTTGAGTCATGTCATCCTGCACTTCAGGTATAAGTGGCCCGGCATTTCCTATGCATGTGGTGCAGCCATATCCAACAAGTTCAAATCCTATCTGATTTAAATATTTCATTAACCCTGCTTTCTCAAGATATTCAGTGACTACTTTGGATCCAGGTGCCAGGCTTGTTTTTATAGTCTGTGCTGGAACAAGATGATGTTCTACAGCCTTTTTTGCCAGCAATCCTGCACCCAGCAATACAAAGGGATCTGATGTATTTGTGCAGCTTGTAATTGCTGCCATTACAACGGCACCGTTTTTAACAAGTTTTCCGTCATTCCCATCTTTTATTATATCATCTATTTTTCCTTTTAGATCTTCAATATTTACAAGTTCATCCGGGTTCTTTGGTCCCGCTACAGCACTTTTTATTGCTGAAAGATCAATATCAACGGTTTCACTGTATTTTTTTGGCCCATCATAATACAAGCCCTGTTCCTTAAAGTATTTTTCAACCTTTTCAGTGTCACGCCCAGTACCTTTTAGATACTTCAGTGTTTCACTGTCAACGGGGAAATAACCTATAGTAGCACCATATTCTGGAGCCATATTTGATATGGTTGCTCTGTCCTGAGCAGTAAGTTCTGATATATTTCCATAAAATTCAACAAATTTTCCAACAACATTTTTTGATCTCAGTGTTTTTGTAATATAAAGAACGACATCTGTAGGTGTTACTCCTGTTTGCATATGCCCTTTTAAATTAACTCCAATAACTTCAGGCACATTCATGAAATATGGCTCATTCAGCATTGATGCTTCTGCTTCAAGGCCACCTACACCCCAGCCAAGAACACCGATGCCACCGATCATTGTTGTATGTGAATCAGCACCAATAAGGCTTTCTGGAAATATTTCGCCATGAGCCGTCAGGGCAACTGAAGATAGGTATTCTAAATTAATCTGATGGACAATGCCGTGGCCAGGTGGCACAATTTTAACATTTTTAAATGATTTCTGGGACCATTTAAGAAATTCATACCTTTCAACATTCCTTTCAAATTCATCTTTCATATTCAATATGATTGGCTCTTCCCCACGGAAAGAATCTACTATTATGGAATGGTCTATAACAAGGTCTGAACCTGTAGCAGGGTTGACATCGTCAGGATTTAATTTATTTTCTTTATAATATTCCCTCATTGCCGCAAGGTCTACAAGAATAGGAACACCTGTATAATCCTGGAAAACAACCCTCGAAGGCTTAAACGCCATTTCTGAATTTGTTTTCATTGTTGCTATATTTTCTATAGATCTTTCATCTATATCCACGCCATCATAGTTTCGAAGTACATTTTCAAGCAAGATTTTTAAAGAATAGGGAATGTTTTCTATATCATATTTTTCTGCTAGTTGTGCAAGAGGGTAATACTTAAAATTTGTACCATTTATTGCAATTTTTTTAGTCTGTATTTCCATGTATTGTAAAGCCAAGATGATATTTTAACATTTTTATCTAGAAATATTGGATAACACTTTTTAGGAAAGTTATCAGACAATGATGTATTGGTTGGATTGTCGTAATCTGAATATTTTTGCATTATCTATTATAATGCATCACATAAATTATTGTACCAGGATTTTCATTAATTTTTTGCATTATTGCTCTTATTACATTGTATTAGCATAAATTTTTACACTGCTTAATCAATTGCTATAATTAAATCTTATTACAATCATATTTGTTTTTATTTGCAGTAAGCATAATATTTAAGTAGATTTTGATAATTAAAGTATAATGGGGAGCCATATGAGGCTGAGAGGATAAGGATCGACCCATAGAACCTGATCCAGACAATACTGGCGGAGGGATTAAATGGATAATTTATTAGCGGCAAAAAATTATAATGAAATTGTAAAAGGCATAGATGATTCTAAATGGAATAGCTTTGACTCCCTGATTTTTGTTACGTTATCCTCATCTTTTTTCATGTGGGGAATAACACTGTCAATAGCTCCGCTGATAACGACATGGGATTTTATCCCATCGTACATGGACATATATATTATAGCCGCGTCACCTGCAGGGCTTCTTGCTGGAAATTTATTTCTGGGCTCATTTTCAGATAAGTTCGGAAGAAAAAGAGTGTTTTTAGCCACTGTAATATTTACATTTACTGGCTTGCTTGGCATATCGTTATCATATAATTATTACCTGATATTATTCTTCATTTTTATGGCAGAATTTGGCCTTGGTGGTGATGAAACTGTTTCTCTTGCTTTCCTGTCAGAATATATCCCGAAAAAATACAGGGGAACTGCTTTAATAGAATCTTCAAATATGGCCAATCTTGGAGTGACAGTAATGGCGGCCATTTTTATTATGACTGCCTCATCTGTTTTTCTGGATAAACAGTTACTGGTAATTATTTCAATGGTTGGCTTTGCAATAGCTATCACAACACGATTAAAGCTAAAGGAAAGTGTGAAATGGGAATATTTAAAGAAAAATCCAGATAAAAACAACAAGCTCAAAATAAATAAAAATGAGATTTATAAGTTTATCTCCCTATCTTTTCTTGGAGTGGCAATAATAGTTGGCTTTGCCTTTTCCTATCTGGTTCTTGGACCATTCGAATTTCCTGAATATTCAGGTTATATAATCTTCTTTTCCGTTCTTGCTGAAACACTTACCGGTATATTTGGAGGGATTTATATGGGAAGGGCACCCAGAAAATTAATTGCAATTATTGGATTTTCCGGGCTTTTTATTCTATGGCTCTTTGTCGTCATACTGTTAAAACTTGTACTCCTAAACATATACCTTTTAATTGCTTTGCTTGTGATCTCAGGAATATTTGGAGAATTTGGATGGGGCGCCAGAGAAATGCTTGAACCGGAAAATTTTCACACATTATTTCGCGGGAGAGGTATTGGCTCTGTTCGGGCAATAGGATACATAGTTTATCTTTTCACAGTATTTCTTCTTGCCGCAGCAAGCATAGAACAATATGCATATTATCTGTTAATAATTTACTTTATTGGATTTGCTGGATCATTGATCTATCTGTTCAAAGGAAAGGAAACAAAAAATGAAAATATTTATTAATATTTTTTATGGTGTGCTTTATGGCAACTATGCAAAGCTTATATAATCGTAATCACTTATTTTAATATGGAAAAACTTGATTCTATTGTGCCGCTAATAACGCCTTTTACAAATAATAGAGTAGATAAGTCAATTGCCGTAAAACATGGAGAGGATGTTTTTAAAGGAGGCATGAAGTACCTCTTTATTGCCGGAACCACTGGGCTTGGCCCATCACTTTCAATGCCGGAAAGGCTGGAACTTTTGGACGCATTTGCACATATGCCTGATAATGTAATACTGCAGTGCGGTTCTCTTAACCTGGAAGAATCAATAGAGATGGCAAAGCAGGCAAAAAAATATAAAATATATGGAGTTGCAGCACTTCCACCCTATTATTTTACAGGCATGAAGAGAGAATGGTTAGTAAAATACTATACAAAACTATCAAAAGAAGAACCAGTCATCATATATAATTATCCGGAAACAACTGGATACAATATTACCTACGATATAATCAATGATATAAAAAAAGCTGGAGGAGATATTATCGGCATAAAGGAAACAACGTTCAATATGAATGATATTCTCAATACAAAGATGTATGTTCCAGATATCAAGGTATATACTGGCCCTGATCAATTCATACTTTCGGCTTTCAGGCTGGGGCTTGATGGCTATGTATCAGGAGCTTCAAATTACGGCTATAAAATTGTTAAATTAATAGAAGAAAATTACAGCAATAAAGATGGTGATCGATACCAGTTCCTTCTTAATGAACTGGCAGCTCTTTCTGGGAAATATGGGACAATATCATCCATTTATGATATGGTTGAAATTATGACAGGTGTGAAAGCAGGAAACCCGAGGGAGCCTTTCTTCAAATTGAGCATGGAAGATAGAAGCGCACTGGAAAAAGAAATGAATGCTGTTTTTAAAAAATATAATTATAAATTATAATTTCAATTTTTATATTAATAAAGATATTTTTCCTTTCATATATAACAAAGCATAGTGATGGTGGATTGATAATTTGGCAACTTGAATTTAATACTTGTATTAATATTTTTGAATGATAAATTATTTTTACCAATAAAGTATTAAAGGAAATGGATAAGGTCATTCTTAATGTTGATACAGGTATAGATGATGCCTTTGCAATGATACTTTTAAAGAGATATGGAATAACGCCAGAGTTCATTGTTGCTGCATCAGGGAATTCCACACTGGAAAATACATACAGGAATACAGTTGGTGTTGCAAAACTGCTTGAATTTGATTGCCCGGTTTATTATGGTTCATTTGCACCAGTATTAAGGCCACATTTGCGTGATGATTTCCATGGGAAAAATGGCATTGGATGCTATAAATTTAAAGATGTTTCAATTAAAAATTCAGAAAATGGAATAATAAAAATGGAAGAAGCATTGAAAAAAGAGCGATATACAATAATATGCACATCGCCAATGACATCACTTGCCATTCTGCTCAGGCTAGATGAAAGGATTAAAAAAAATATAAATAATATAATAATAATGGGCGGTGCATTTGGCATTACACCCTATGGCAAAGGAAATATGGGAGATGCTGAATTCAATGTCTTTTATGATCCGGAAGCTGCCAAAATAGTTTTTGAATCCGACATAAATGAAACTATAATACCGCTGGACCTCACAATGAATCATGAACTTTCTATTTCTGAACTTCCGAAAAGCAATAAGTCTGATCCTTTAAATGAGTTTATTTATAAAACCACAGAATTTATGTTAAAAGAACACAAAAGCTTTGAAATGCATGATCCATTGGCAGCATTTTCCTTTATTGAACCTGAAGCTTATAAATACATGCATGGGGAAATAGAAGTATATTCAAGTGGTGTTACCGTTTTTAAGGAAGACAGTAATTCAAGAAAGAAAATAGCCACAGGCATTGATATAGAAAAATATAATAAGAGATTGAAGGAAGTTATATACTTCAATTAGCTTTTATGGATATACTCCTATTCCAAAATATTTTTATCAATAAAACCATATACAATTATGCCCAAATACGATTTTTATATTTCTGCACCACTTTTTAATGAGATGGAGATTAATTTTAATGAGAAGGTCAGTTCATTCATAGAAAAATTGGGGTTTTCAACTTATTTGCCTCAACGTGACGGCGGTGAAGATGAAATGCTTTTAAAAGATCCTGAGCTGTGGCCAGAAACCAGCAAAAAAGTGTTTGATAGGGACGTGGAATCTTTAAGGGCTTCTTCTGCTCTTATTATGGTAATGGACGGGCGTGTTCCAGATGAAGGCGCATGCGTAGAGCTCGGAATGGCCTATGCCCTGGGAAAAATTTGCATAGGATTTCAAACCGATACAAGGCGTTTTGCTACGGGCCAGAACAATCTTATGCTTGACTATTGCATGTCTTATAAAATAGCTTATAACTGGGAAGAACTTGAAAAAACATTAATTGAAATTAAGAAAACCAGAAAATGATGTTAATTATTATTGGCATGAGTTGATAATTTAAATACATTGTAAACATTTACAGGCATGAATGCATCTGACATTTATGGCAGGGAAATGAGCTCGAGCCTTTACTTGAAATTTAACCGCAATGAATGGGCTAAAAGAAGGGGAAACCTTGATATCAAAATGTCCGATAATGATATAAAGGGCATAGTTGCATTAAATGATAAAATTACACCGTCAGAAATAAGTGATTTTTACCTGCCAATAACAAGGCTTCTGCAGCTTTCAATTAATAACAATAAAAAACTTTACAGGGAAAGGAATGATTTCATAGGAATTAACCCTGAAAAAGTTCCTTTTATTATAGGAGTTACCGGTAGTGTTGCTGTGGGAAAAAGCACAACTTCAAGGCTTTTAAAAACACTGCTGGACAGAATTAATCCAGAATATAATATATATATTGTTTCAACTGATAATTTCCTTAAGAGCAATGCAACACTTCAAAAAGAAAATCGTCTTGAGAGGAAGGGATTCCCTGAGAGCTTTGATATACAGGCATTGCTCAATTTTCTTGTTGACATAAAAGCAGGAAAAAATCATATAGAAATACCTGTATATTCTCATTTGAAATATGATGTACTCCCGGAAAAGCAGGAAATAACTAACCCGGATATATTGATTCTTGAAGGGCTAAACATACTGCAGGTAAATAAACTTGGCAGGCAGAATGAGATTTATGTTTCTGATTTTCTTGATTTTTCAATTTTCATAGATGCTAATGTGGAATACATAAAAGAATGGTTTATACAGAGATTTTTTATCCTGATGGATACAGCTTTCAGGGACAGGAATTCATATTTTCAAAAGTATTCCCAATTAGGCAAAGAAGAGGCAATTAAACTGGCTTCCAGCATATGGGACAATATAAATGGAAAAAATTATTTGGAAAATATTATTAAAACACGATACCGTGCAGAACTAATAATTGAAAAAGGTAAAAACCATAATATTGAGAATATAATGTTGAAGAAACTCTAATATTTATTTTGAATTTCTATTTCTCTGCTACAGTTTTTTCAGTTAATATTCAGGTAGGTTATGAATCAAATTTTAATAATTTTCATTTCTGGAAGATTAAATTTAAATACATACATCTTTTTATCTTTCATGGTAGTAAAAAGTTTTGACAATGATGTGGTTGAGCACAGGCTTGAGATTGTTGGTGTAAATCCAATACCGAATAAAGCCAGGAATATGTCATCAAAAAAGATTTTAATATTCTGGGCCATGGCAAGTGCTTCTGCCCTAACTCCATTAGTTGGATTCGAATTGTATGATATGGGTATTCCATTTGCAACAATAGCAATTATTATTGCATTGCTGATAGGGATTATACCTGCAGGGCTTGTTGCAGAAATGGGCAGGCAGATTCCTGTCCCTTCACTGGTTGTTTCCAGAAAAACTTATGGTTTCATGACTTCTGGGGCATATTCCCTTGTTTTCACTTTTCTAAATCTTGGTTTCTTTGGGCTTAATGATACTGTTGGAGCACTTATTATAAGCGGCCTTACCCATACAAATATTATTATTTGGTATATTGTAATGGGGGCAATACAGGTAATACTTGTTTTATTTGGTGCAAAGTGGCTTGAATACTTTTTCAGGTACAGTGCACCTGTACTTATTGCCAGTTATATAATACTCGCATATTTTTTGCTCACTTCTTACAAAATAAATTTTGCAATGCTAATGCATCCAATAGGTGCATTCACATGGGGAGGGGCATTAAATTTTCTGCTAGGTTTTTCAATTCTGGCTTGGTCATATAAAATTTCAACCCAGACAAGATTTGCTTCGCCATATTCTGGCACTGATAGCGCCGCCACACATTTCAAATATTTCATATCAAGTCCAGTAGGAATAATGATACCTGTCCTTCTTATGGGCCTAATTGGCCTGATTGGAAACAGTGTTGCACCCGGTAGTGGATGGAACATAGCAACATTATCATTTCCGGGGCTTCATGGACTGTTTGGCATAGTTGTATTCATAGCTGCATTGGGTGTTTCACTTGCAATAATACATACAAATG
>NZ_JBBIRC010000032.1:0-15172 GCF_037442045.1 Ferroplasma sp.
ACATAAATTTCTATGTTTCTGCAGCCACTCCTGTTCAATCTAACCATTGGAGTTTCACCAATAGCACTCAGGATGCTTGCTTTCACATCACCCATATATATCCATTATCGATTCGCTTTTACTATTTAATATCTGCCAGATTGATTAAAAAAAATTTATGGATTCTGGAATCAGAAATTAAAGATCCCCATATTTTTCAACACAATATATCCGGCTGCAACATCTTCAAGCCCTATTCCCATTGACTTGAATACTGTTTTATTTCCTTTATAATTTTCTTTGTTTACAATAAAATCTTTTAATTCAACTATCTTCTCCTTATTATTGACATCCATAATTTCAGAAGATTCTTTCATTGCCTGAACATAATTTTCAACAATTATTGTTTCAGAATTATCCAGAACATCTTTAGCTGCTTCTCTTCTTGTTGGAAAATTTGAACCTGCAAGATTTATATGGTATTTTTCAGGAAGCTGGCTGTAGTCAAAAATTGGAGAGTTGCTGTTTGTTATTGATGTAATAACATCTGATTTTTTTAGAACATCAAGGTTTTCAGCTGCCTGTATGCCAAATCTTTCAGCAAATGACCTTGCATGCTCTATATTCTTCGAGTAAACATATGCATTTTCAAATTCATACATTTCTTTCATTGCCAGAAACTGTGATTCCGCCTGATAGCCAGAACCAATAAGTGTAAAATTAATTCTTCTTTTTTTAACAATTTCAGATGTAACCATTGCAGTAAGCGCGCCTGTCCTTATTCTTCCCAGTGCATTTGCTTCCAGTATGTATAGATCTTCCGGTTTTTCCGTATTGAAAATAATTACAACGAAATGTATGCCTTTTTCACCAGAATAATAAGTTTTCAGGCCTGCTAAATGTTTATCTTGATACAATCCAGGCATGGTATTTAATACATTTCGATCCTTTATTATTCTATCTCTGGGATGCGCATCTGATATGCCCTTTCCATAGGATTTAAATGCATTTCTCAACTCTTCAATGCATTCCTTTATAGGCAGATTTGCTTCAACATCATTTTCTGTTACATATGTAATCATTATTTTTTATTATTATCACCGTTATAACATTTTTGCATGAGCTATAGTTTTCTCACCAATAAAGGCCCGAACTCTCTATTCTTAATGTAATTAAAAAATTTGATTTTCCCTTTAATATGTATTCTGTTCAATTGTTAAATAGTTGATTTCGGCTATGTTATTAACACCAGTAAATGCATAAGTTACTCCTGTATATAATTTTGATGCATTTAAATTAAAAATTAGAGTATTGCCATTTAGCATGTATGATCTGGATGTAATATGTTCAATTGTCAGGTTGCCGTAATTTGCATATGCAGTAATATTAATATTATCATCATTTAACTTATTTGTATTGTTAAAATGCAGGTATATGCTGTAATTTCCGGGAAGCAAATAAGTAGCATTGCCACAGTATACATTTAATCCGGATTTTTCATCAATTTGCAAACTGGAGATATGATTATCTGGAATTGGACCAATCAAATTATTATTCTTTTCTATAAATTGATTATTTCCATAATTATTGCTGGATGGTTTATAGATTATCGGTTTTCCTGTATAATGTTCTTCCAGGGCAATGACACCGTAGCCTTCAGCCAGAATTCCGTATGAACCGCTATTCATATAATCAGAAGCAAGGCCAGCAAGGGATATATTATATCCATCCTTTATGTATGTCTGGCTATCATTAAGATCTGCTATGAGATATTTATAATGTTGGCCCGAAGATATATTCCCATATGGAAATGCTGTTGCATTCATATCTTTATAGAATAATGGAAAGATATTATTGCCAGTTACAAGCGTTGAATCCATGCTGATATTTTGCTCCAACGAATACAGCATCTTATTTCTGGCCCCAGTGTATCCAGACGAATCGTTTATAATATTATGTATCCCTGCCGGTTCCATGGATATTGGAGATATTGGAGATACAACAATAAATGCAGCAATTGCAAAGGCCATAATGGCTATCATTGTATTTTTAACATTCCTGTTTGCCTTTCTTATTTTCTTTAAATCTATACCTTTAATATAAATCATCTTTGCTATTCCGAATACTCCTGCTACGAAGACGAATGGTATTAACATCATGGAATACTGGTAGCCAATGAAATAGTATGGAAGATAAGATGAAGTCATGGAATATATCAGGTATGGTACCGCCGGAAGTAATCCGGCGGGAAAGCGATAAAATGCGAAATCAACGGCCATAAATGCCAGAACTAAAAATAGAAGTTTAATCTGGTAATTTGTTCCAACATATCCAAAAAAAGCATAGGGATGGTATAATAATATATTTAAAAGGCCGTATACACTTTTAGAAGCGGTTCCAGATGCGCCTGAAACAAACAGAATAACATTATGGCTATCTGCAATGTCAGCTTTTATATATCCGGCTATAACATAATAAATAGTGAAAATAACAATTCCAGCTAATGCAATATAACCTGTGTTTTTAACAGTTGTATTATCCTCTTTTAGATAATATCTGGAAATTAAGAATTCAGTTATAAGAGTCATAGCTACAATAAAGGCAAAAGATGAATGGAGGCTTACTATAAATACAAGGAATATTAAATTCCAGAACAACTTCTTTTTCAAATAAAAATAAATTGACATAAAATAAAAAAAAGGAAGGAAGATCATTAAATGAAAGTCAAAGTAAACCGGGCTCTCTGTAAGGGGAGAAAGCAAAAATGCTACGGCTATTAAAAAAGAATATTTGTCCGAATTCTTTTTCATAAATGATGATTCCGAATTTATTCGAGAAAAAATAATAGATGATAAATAATAAAGCGGAATAGCAGCAAGGCTTATGAAAACTGATTGTATGGCAAGCAGAGTGTAGGGAGATGGAAATATGTAAAAGATTGGGAGCAACAGAAACATAAATGGTGAAAAATGCTCTGCAAGGTAACTTTCCCCAAGAAGATTTGTATAGAATAATTTACCATGCAATGTTGAGTAAAAAGCCTGTGAATACAACCCTAGGTCCCATGCATAAGCATTAATTGTATATGCTTTCATTATAGAATAAAATGAGAAAGAAACTGCAAAAATTGCGGAAATCAAAATAATAAGATTACGGTAATTTATTTTGTCCCCATCTTTAAATAAACTTTTAAAGAATAATAATTTTGCTGTCCCCATTTAATTGTTTAGTATCTATTAATATATTTATTTTATCATGAATAAGATATGTTTCTTCAATTATTGGCGCTATCTCTTTATATGCAAATTTTATACATGTATATGTTGTATATCTACGGGACAGTATTCAATAATGCCCAATACATAAATAAATCAATAAAATCAATGGCTAAAATAAATACGGAAAAAAAATTTTTAATAACTGATAACTTTTCTTATGATGGAACTTTTGAAAAATTAAACGAACTTAAAAATGAATATAATATTGAAATTAAACGAGTTAAATGTTCCAGAGGAAAGGGAAGGCAAATTGCCATGGAAATGGCTTATGAAGAATCTAAAGACAACAATCTGTTCATGTTTTTTGACCTTGATACTATATACCCAGATTTTTTTGTAAAATTAGTGGAACATTTTATATAAAGCATTGATAAAAATACCGTTTTGGCATATGGATTTTTATCGCGCAAATCTGTAAATTATGATGTTTGCTGGAGAGATTTGAATAATGTAGAAGACTGGGAAAGGGCTGCACATTTCATACATAATGGCTATACCTTTATCAAAATAAAAGGTGAATCAATGTTAACTATTAACCAGGCATGGAATGGCCATAGAGATGAAAGATACGCTAATGGCATTGCTTTGTATAAAAGATTGCTTAAAAATGCTATTGATGTGATAAAAGGATGGAATATAACTTCTGTAAAAAATCTAAAGGAATTTAAAAAGATCGCAAGAATGAAAGAGAAATATTACCTGTTTTATTTAATAATTTTTAACTTTGTAAAAAAGAATGCATACAGTTATTCAGATAAATTGAATAATATATATGTGAAAAATAATATTACATACATTGATTATAAATAAATTTCATGCCATATAATGCTATTTTTTAGGTTAATATTTTTAATATAGTACATAGAATTTGCCCTGCTAATGCCTGTATGAAAAGAATGCTATTAAGATTTAATATCGGTTAATGGATAAATGTTAATTTTTTTATTCAAAATAGCTATTTATTAGCGGTTACCGTAACTATATATTAATAAATATGTTATATATTTTATATTGGGAAGAATTAATTTTTGGGTAAATATTTTTCATTTTACACATAAGTTTTTATGCATAATTTAAATAACCTATTATTGAGTGGCATAGGTGAATCTTTTAGCTCGGGTGTTGCATTTCAGTATTCAGCAGTAGCATCTATGTTTCTATCATCCAGTTTATTCTATTTCTTTATAGCCCACTTATTGCCTGTTAATATAGTAGGTGGGATTTCCTTATTATATGCTATAATGAATATAATGGCAGTTGTATTTGTTTTTGGATTATCTACCGGTATTCAGCATTACCTTTCATATCACATAGCAAGGGAAAATCATTCTGCAATAATGAAGTTAATAAGGCAGACAATTGCTTTTTCATTATTACTTTCTTCTCTAGCATTTATTTTTATATATTTTGCATCCGGTGATATTGCCACATTATTTTTCCATAGCAGTGCATATATACTTTCAATAAAATTAATTGGCATTGCAATAGCAGGGTCAGTTATGATAAATATAGCTGGTTCAATGCTTCTTGGCCTGAATCAGTATAAGAAATATTCCATAATTTATATCTTTATCAATATATTTACTTATTTCTTCCCTCTTACAATTCTCATTTTAACGGGAAGGGCAGTTTATCTTATTGCAGGCCTTGGAACGATAAATATAGTGAGTGCCATGCTTTTACTTGCTTTTGTGTATAGAGTATATAAACGCCTTGGAACGATGCCAACAAAAACTGCGAAAGAGCCTTACCATAACATAATATATTATTCAATTCCACTATTCTTTGCTTCAATAATGGGAACAAGTGCAACCTATATTGATAGAATAGTTGTATCATATTTTATTAATCTATCATCTCTTGGGATTTACAACTTCGCCCTTATCATAGCTGCTGCAGCCACCATTCTTGTAGCTCCTGTATCTAATTTGCTGATTCCCAAACTGTCCACATTCTTTTCACTGGATAACAAAGATGGGTTTAAAAACAGCATGAGAATTCTTTTGAATATAGTTTCTCTGGTATATATACCAGCTGCACTTGGAATAGCCGCATTATCAAGAATAATACTTTATGAATTTGCCGGCCCAGTATATATTATAGCCTATATTCCATTAATAATCATAATGTTTATCACATCCATATTTATTGGCTCAACGGTTTTATCCGCTGGAATCTCGAGCATAAGGAAAACAAGGATATTTATATACGCATCAGGATTCGCACTGGTATCCAATATACTATTATCAATCATTCTTATTCCAAGATATGGCATAATCGGTGCTGCCATTGCATATTCTTCCATGAATGGAGTGAATTTTGCCATAGTCTATTATTATGCCAGGAAATTTGGGATAAATAACTACGATATATCCAGAGTAATAAAGGTATGGATCTCATCACTGATTATGTTTGGTGTAATTTATGCCATGCAGGGTTTATTCCCCTATACCATGTTCAGTGTATTCATGTATATAATCGCGGGATTTGCCATTTACCTTCTTGAAATCAAAGTTTTCCGTTTAATCAGCCAGGAAGAAATGGGTTATATAATTTCTGTTATACCTGATAAATTACAGACATTAAAATACATGGCAAAATTCCTTGCATACAACGAGCATTCAAGTACTTATGATAGGTTATTCAGGTTTATAAAATAATTATTAATTGTAGTTAATAAGCAATAAGGTGGTGAAATAATGGATAGTAACAATAATTATATCTCTGTCATAGTTACGGATTATAACAGAAAGGAATATATTATGGAAGCCCTTAAATCCGTAGTTAATCAATCACTTTCAAGAGAAAATTATGAGATTATCCTGGTGAAAAATTTTAGGGATGAACATATTGATACATTCGCACTGGAAAATAAAATAAAAAATATTTACAGCAATGATAATACACTTTCAGGAAAGATTATAGAAGCTCTGAAAATAGCAAAAGGGAAAATTATCAGTTTTCTTGATGACGATGACATGTTTTTTAAAAGCAAGTTAGAATACGTAATTAAAAAATTTGATAGCAATGCAGAGCTCTGCTATTTTCATAATAATTTTAGCGGCATTGATGAAAATGGGAAAACCATTGCATACTATAATGAAAATCCAGATTTTAATATGTCTTCCATTTCAATGAAAAGTGATATAATTAACGTTGATGGATTATCAAAGGTCTCTAAAAGTATAGATACGCTCATGTACCTTTATGCAGTTGAATCGGGAAAAGATATTGTTCTTGATGATGAAAAACTTACATATTATAGAGTAACAGGCAACAGCGTAACCCATTCATTTAATGATATCAATTCATTCATAAATTTCTCTTACGATTCACTTAAGAAAATATTAGTTTCTTACAGCAACATGATTACAATTTTTCATTCAAGGAAAGTAATTAAAATTCTGAAACATAAGATAAGCTTTACAAAAATCAGGATAAAGCTGTTTGGCATCAGCAATGCTGGTTTTAAGGATTATTTAAATTTACTTGCAACACCTTCCCTGGAAGCCCGTTTATATGAATTAAAGGTCGCATTTGTATCAATTTTTTTAAAAAAGTACGCAGTTAAAAAATTATATGAAAATGAAAAGAAAAAGGAAATAATTTTATAATTATTATATTATTGCAAGAGGCGACACAGGAGATGCAGTTGCACCCTTAAATGGTATTGGAGAACAGACAAATAGAAATTTATAAACCTTATCTTTTGCCATTCTGTGCAGGCTCAGGTTATCTATTATATAAATTCCTGCCTTTGCTATTAGATACTGGTGCACTGGCAATCTTGTATTGGCATTCTCTGGTGGCACAACCTCAGATGAAGGAGTATCACTCCCTGTAATCGATACTTTCATATGCTCCAGGTATTTTGCCAGCTTATAGCCTATTCCTGCTGAGATGTCATAAAATTTATCATATTTTTCAGGTTCTGAAAAAAATTTAGAAGCGCCAGTATGGAAGAATATGGCATCACCAGGCTCTAAATCAATATTATTGTCTTTTAAAAATTTCTTAACCTCATTTTCTGTAATAGCATAGCCTCCTTCAAGGACATCAGTGCCATTTGCTTCAGCGGCATCAACCATAATGCCCTTTGTTACAGCAGGCCCAGCATTTTCTATTCCCAGTTTTTTGTATCCGGTATTTGTGATTATTTCATTAACATTAATATTGTTATAAAATTTATTATTATATGCCATATGAGAAAGAGCATCCAGATGTGTTCCTGTATGGTCGCACATTTCTATCCTTCCCAGTGAAGGTCCGTATTTATTTTCATATTTTTCAGTAAAGCCATTGTCATATGGCCTTAAAAGCAGATCAAAAAAGTATGGGCCATGTGTAGGCCTATCAGCCATTCCATTGAAAACAGTGTGTGACATCCTGTAAACTTTTCCTTTCTCAGGTATTTTCAGTGCATTAATTACCTTTTTATTGTCTATATAATTTAAATTGCCTCGCTGATCATCAGGGCCAAATGGCGATGCCAGGTCATTATCTGTATTGTATAAAACTTCATTGCTTTGATTATAATCATTCCCCATTTTTTTCTTTTCCATAATTACTAATATGAAATTCCTATAAAATTGTAATGAATAATTCAATAGATATTTGTTCTTACAGAGATATAATATTCAAGGCACTCTGGATTTTTTACTGAATCCCTGTTTATTATCATATTTATTTCCTGCCCTTCAATAATTCTGGTTACAGGTACTTCTAATTTCTTTCCATTGAGAGTATATGGTATATCGGGGGCTTTCAGTATATAATCAGGAATGTGCCTTGGTGATAAGTCCTGCCTTATTCTATTTTTAATATTATTAACCATATCGTCACTTAACTCTATATTATCTTTAAGAGTTATAAAAATGGCAATCCGGTATATTTTTTTAGAGTCCAGGTAACCTATTGTAAGTGAGTCTTTGATCCATTCGATGTTTTCTATGGAAGAATAAATTTCACCCGTTCCAATTCTTATTCCATTCCTGTTCAGTACAGCATCCGACCTTCCATAGATTATAACCCTGCCTGAACTATCTATGGATATAAAATCACCATGCCTCCAGATGCCCGGATAGAAGGTATAATAGCTATCATAGTAACGCTTTTTTCCATCATCATTCCAGAAAAATAGTGGCATATTTGGCATAGGATCCATAATTGCAAGCTCCCCTTTCTGGTTTATAACCGGATTTCCATTAATGTCCAGTGCTTCAACATGTGCGCCCAGTCCCCTGCACTGTATCATGCCACTATATACTGGAAGGGTTGGAGATCCAAGGCATATTGCAGAACATATATCCGTTCCCCCGCTCAATGATGAGAGCCATACCTTTTTCTTTATATATTTGTATACGAATTCAAAAGCCTCTGATGAAAGTGGGCTACCAGTTGAGCCAATAAATTCAAGGGCAGTTAAATCATATATATTTTTTATATCGGCATGGTTCTGCATTAAATATTCTAAATAAGCAGCACCGACCCCCAAATGTGTGATCCTGTACTTTTCTACAAGCTTCCATAATATGCCAGAATCGGGATAATAGAGGCTGCCATCATATAAAACTAATGTAGAACCCATCAAGAGCCCGCTTACCTGAACATTCCACATCATCCAGCCGGTGGTTGTTGCCCAGGCAAATACACTTTTCTCTGATATATTCATATGAAGGCCAAGCACCTTAAAATGCTCAAGAAGAATACCACCATGGCCATGCACTATTGCTTTAGGCTTTCCTGTAGTTCCAGAGGAATAAAGTATCCATATGGGATCTGAAAAGCCAACTTTAACCGGTTCAAATTCTTTGCCTTCATGTATCTCATTCATTAATACAAAGCCGTTAATATGAACATCTCCAGTGGTTATGGCCACTTTAACAGATGGCAGCGCCTTAAGTATTTCAAGCGCATTTGCAGACCTCTCATATTTTTTGCCATTATATGAATATTCAGGTGATACTATAAATGCTTTTGGAGCTATCTGGGAAAATCTTTCTATAACCCCTTTAATCCCAAAATCAGGGGAGCACGATGACCATATTGCACCAATAGAAGCTGTAGCCAAAAAAGCTATAATTGCTTCTGGTATATTTCCTGTATAAGCACATACTCTGTCTCCATAGCCAATTCCATTATTGATAAGGTATCTGGAAAATGATGAGACTTTACTCCAGAGTTCACGGTATGATAATTCCTGAGTTTTTCCCTCTTCATTATATGAAATTATTGCTATTTTATCATTATTTCTACTTTTATAAACGTATTCTGCATAATTTAATTTAGCCCCCTCAAACCATCTTGCATTTACATTTTCCCCGGTCAATTCAATTTTATAATTTTCAAGGCTTATATGGTAAAAATCTGCCAGAATTGTCCAGAAATTCTGTAAATTGTTTACAGACCATTCCCACAATTCTGAATAATTATTGATATTTTTATCAGTATTTTTTTTAACATGAGCTATAAATTTTTGCATGGATGATTCTTCAGCATATTCCAGGTCCGGTGCCCAGAGTTTTCTAGCACTGTTCATAATGCTCCAATATGATTTTGTATAAATATATTACTTACAATAATGAAACATACATGATAGACAATAACAAGCATATTAAACTAACGAAACTATTATATATTATTATGTGAATATGTTCATATGTATGGCAACGATGAATTGTTTAAAAAGATAAACCATATAGAGTTTTATGTGTCAAGTGCAAAGGCATGGTCATATTTCATGGAAAGGGGGCTTGGGCTTGATCTTAAAGCTTATTCAGGCCTTGAAACAGGCAACAGGGAGAAATCATCATTTATGCTTAATAAGGGTGATATTAATCTTGTATTCAGCAGTTCAATGAAGAAGGACACAGAAATAAGCGATTCAGTAAATCTACACGGAGATGGCGTGAGAGATATTTCTCTTGAAGTGGAGGATATTGAATTTACAAAAAAACATCTGGAATCAAAGAATGTTAAAGTTTCTGAAATTAAAGAGGAAAAAGACGAAAATGGGAAAATCAGGAAAGCGGTTATGAAAACCTATGGAGATACTTTGCATACATTAATAGAAAAGGGAGACTATAAAGGATTCCTGCCTGGATACAGGGAAGAGGAAACACATTCAATTGATACTGGAATATATAAGGTAGACCACGTAGTTGGAAATGTATATGAAGGAGAAATGGACCAGTGGGTCAACTATTACATACAAAATATGAATTTCAGCCAGCTTATAACATTCGATGATAAAATGATAAGAACTGATTACTCAGCACTGAGATCCAAGGTCGTGAAATACAACGACAACATAGTATTCCCGCTAAATGAACCGGCAAAGGGATTAAAAAAATCACAGATTCAGGAATATTTAGATTTTTACAATTCTCAGGGCGTTCAGCACATAGCATTGAAAACTGACAATATAATAGAAACAGTTTCAAAAATGAAAGAAAACGGAATACAGTTCCTTGAAACACCAAAATCTTACTATGACCATCTTACAGAGAGAGTTGGAAATGTGGATGAGGATATAAATAAGCTGAAGGAGCTTAATATACTGGTGGACAGGGATGAGGATGGTTATCTTCTGCAGATCTTTACAAAACCATTAACTGACAGGCCAACTCTCTTCTTTGAAGTAATTGAGAGAAAGGGAGCAAAATCATTTGGCCTGGGCAATTTCAAGGCACTTTTTGAATCTATTGAAAGGGAACAGGCCATGAGGGGAAACCTATGAAAATTTGCCTCATTGAGCATTCCGGTCATGATATATATTGCATATTTAATGAAGGAAAATATTATGGAATAGCATCCATGCTTGGCATTGATGAAGATACACTGGTAAGGGACTTTTATGATCTTTATAATAAAATAATAAATATAAAAATAGAAAGTAAATACGAGATCAAGCCTGCAGAAATTAAATATAAAATCCCTGTTCCCGGCATGAGGTCAGTACGTGATTTTTACGCTTTTGAAGACCATGTAAAGAACGCAAGGAAGAACAAAGGGCTTGAAATGATAAAAGAATGGTATGATTTTCCAGTTTTTTATTTTTCATGCACACCAAATGTATACCCTTCAGGTGCAGATATAAAATATCCAAAGAAAAGCAAAGCCTTCGATTATGAAATGGAGGTATGCGCCGTCATTGGCAAAAAAATTATGGATTGCCACGAAAATTGTATGGATTCAATATTTGGCTTTATAATTATGAATGACTGGAGTTTAAGGGATATTCAAAAAGAGGAAATGAAGGTAATGCTTGGGCCTGCAAAGGGAAAGGATTACGCCACATCATTTGGCCCTTTCCTTGTAACCTCTGATGAAATTCTGAAAGATTCAATTGATGGCAAAATAAATATAGAATTAAAAGGATATGTTAATGATAAATTGTATTCAGAAAATAATTTAAAAAATATTTATTTCAGTTTCAGCCAGCTGCTTGAGCGTGCATCGGATTCAGTGCCATTGCTTCCTGGAGATGTAATAGGCAGTGGAACTTTTGGAAGTGGCTGCATCCTTGAACTTGGCCCTGAAAAATATGGATGGCTTAAGCCTGGAGATACAGTAAAATTTGAATCTCCACAACTGGGAGAGCTTATAAATAGGGTGGTTTAAAATGGTTTACTATGTAAAAAGGGGAAAAGTGCCGGAACAGCGCCATACATATAATGATAGATTAAATATACAAAAAGAAGAATTATTTGGTCTTGGAGCTTTTGATGGAAAATATTCTCTGATATACCATAAATACGATCCGGCAGAAGTTGAAGATACATCTATAGAATATAAAGAAAAATTATCAGCAGTTAATTTAATGGAACACAGGCATTTAAAAACTTCACTTCTTGGAAAGCTGGATAACTTCTATACAGGCAGGCAGGTTCTTTTTTTCAATGGAATAACCAGTACTGGCATAATTGATACCGATTCTACTTCTAATGATTATTTCCGGAACGCACTATGTGATGAAGTTTTCTATGTGCAGTCAGGAAAAGGGTCAATAGAATCGCCATTTGGAACTCTCAAATACCGTCCAGGAGATTTTATTTACATACCAAAAGGAACAACTTATCGTGCAATTATTGAAACAAGGTCCTTTTTCTTTTTTACAATCTCATCAGACCATATTGATATACCTGCAAATTATATGAATAGATATGGCCAGATCAAAGAAGGTATGCCATATTATACAAGGGATATTGAAATACCTGAATTTCATGGCATAACTGAAGAAGCAGGCCCTTTCAATGTAATTGTTGATTACGGGAATTACTATTTACATTTAACAAGAAATTATCCTGTGCTCGACGCAGAGGGCTATGATGGATATTTATATCCATTTACAATAAATATTGATAAATTTGCCCCGATTGTAGGAAAACTGCATATGCCACCGCCAGTGCACACTGTTTTCGAATCCAATACCTTTATGATTGGCGCTTTCCTTCCAAGGCTATTCGATTTCCATGAAAGGTCTATTCCTGTTCCATATTACCATAATAATATAGATTCAGATGAATTAATATTTTATTCATCCGGCAATTTTATGAGCAGGAAGGGAATAGGAGAAAAATCTATAACGATGCATGTCCATGGAATGATTCATGGCCCGCAGCCAGGAGTTGTTGAGCAAAGCATTGGCGCTAAAAAAACCGATGAAGTTGCAATTATGGTAGAGTCTTATAATTGGCTATTGCCAACAGAAAAAGCTGAATCGATAAAAGATGAAGATTATCAGTTTTCATGGAAAGCAAAAAAAGACTAAAAAATAATTTATTATTTGAAATTAAAGAGCTATTTTTGATCTGATAATCCAAGCCAGAATTTTTCCTCAAGATCAAGTATTCCCCCTGCACTGCTCATAAACCTATCTTTCTGATCGTTGCTATGGATTCCTATTACATTTTCCATTGCATCTTCATGCTTTGATTCTATCTCCCTGTGGAATGTAAAATAAAGCATATCCATATCTTTGTATTTCTTATCTTTCATAATCTTTAATCCAGGCAAAAGTTTATCCCACATTGGTATTGCCATATTCTCCAGAGCAAATTCAGCACCAAGTGCATTTGCATGGTCTGAAGAGAAATAATCCCTCATGCCGTCAAGCCATGCCTTTGTTGTTGGCAATTGTTCCTTTTTTACAAGGTCTTCTGGCTTAAGGCCAATGGACCTCAGGTATCTTCTGTAAAGTAGTTCGTGCCTTTTGCTTGAATCGCCACTACCAAGTTCAGACACAAGTATGCCTGTCAATTCGTATGCATCATTCTCATTTTCTGTGCTAACCAGCAATTTAGCCAGAATCTCCGGCCATTCCCTTGTAAAATGGTAAAACTCAATTGAGAATCTTTTGAATTCTTCATCACTGATATTTCCTTTAGAAAATCTGTTTATGAAATCATTGTTTGTAGCCGGATGGCTTTTCACCACTCTTTTTATTTCTCCATAAAAATCTGATTCCTGCATAATATATAATGTAATTAACTATATTTAAACATTTTGAAACAAACATATGAACAAACTGATTTATAAACAATATTATATTTCACTGCATAGTGTTTAAATAACTATATCTGGTTCTGTGATAGTATACTAACTCTTGTAAATCAATGCTATAAGCTTCAGTATAACAAAACCTTACGATATTAATTTAATGATCAAAAAAATAATCATTACTGCCTTAATGTGTTTACTGTACCTGATGTATTGTGTGTAACTATCTCCATGCGTTTCAGATAAAGATGATTAATTATAATATAAAGCACAGAAACAATCATTGCTCCGGTTGCAATTAATGACCAGAATAGCCCTGTATCACCTGCATAATAAGAAAGCATGTATAAACCTATTATAGACCCAGAAAATGATCCAAAGCTGATGAATAAATTATATATTCCAATATAAGTGCCACGCATATTATTCGGGGCTATTGATGTAATAATTGTCTGTGTTGTAGGTGCAACAAAGTCCTCTCCAACAGTCATGATGCCCATAGCAAGAAGAAAATAAAGTATATTTTTAGAAAAAATCAAAACAATAAATGCAATAAAATAAAAGAGCATGCCGAATCCCCTGTACAGTACTTTGTTATTTGACCTGTTTATAATTCTATATACGGGATACTGCAATAATACAACAAGGAATCCATTAAGCGAATAAATATATGCAAGATATAAAATTGGGAGGCCATTAAAATCGAATGCATAAAGAGTTAATGAAGCTCCATCTTGCCTGAGCAGAAATGCCATGCCGATGCCGATAAAAGTAAAAATGAGCAGAAACCTGTCATGATACGATTTTTTTATATCTTCTTTAGTTAAATACATAGCTTTGGAAATATGGTATGTTTCATGTACTTTGAAATAAAGTATTCCAATTTCTATAAATGTGCTTATTCCAGCTATTAAAAATATATACTGAAATCCATAAACTGATACCAGTGCTCCCAGAACCGGCCCTATGGCTGCACCTGCATTTGCAAGTACCCGGATAATTGTAAATCCCTGCAGCCTTTTATCCAGAGATGTTACATCTGCTATTGCCGCCTGTATTGCTGGATACTGGAGGGCATTTATTGATATTGTTCCATAGAATAGCATTATCAGGTAAATAACTGGAAATTTATAAGCCACAACAATAAACATCAATATATAGAGTATGCCAGCCGGTATTGGAACAAGTATAAGAAAAACTCTCCTGCCTATCTTATCTGTTAAAATTCCAGAGTAATACTGGATTACTGACATTAACAATATAGCAATTCCCAAAACTATACCTGTGAAAAGGAAGGAAACATTATAAATGAAAACAAATATTAAAGGTAAAAAAATAAAAGTTGAAACTCGGCCGGACGCCCTTATTAATCTTGTAATTCCAAGATACCAAACTGTATTTTCCGTATAGCACCT
>NZ_JBBIRC010000033.1:0-14119 GCF_037442045.1 Ferroplasma sp.
CGCCACGGGGGTGATTCGAACACCCGATCCACAAGGGAACCAGCTCTCAAGGCTGGCGCCGTACCACTGGGCCACCGTGGCATTAAAAATTACTTGCGGAGTCTTCCATTTGATCTTATAGAAGGCCTGCTTTTGCTGCTTCCCAGCCTTCCATGGCCAAGACCCCTGTTCTTATATGCTGCAGATGTCAGGCCACGGTATGCACGGCCTTTATTCTGTGGCTCTACTATCCATGAAATTTTTGGATCGTTGTAAATTGCTGGTGTAGCTTTGTCAATAAGTATTACTTCGTAATATTTGTAAAGCCCATCTTCCCCAACATAATAAGAATTAAGCACTTCAGTGTTCGGATACTTATCTGCAACACGCTCTTCTGCTATTACCTGAATATTTTTCTTTAATGTCATCTTTGTATAGGCAAGCCTTCTTGGCCTTCTTCCTCCCATTATTTTAGGCTTGTGCTGGCCGCCTCTTCTGACTCTTGCCCTTACAACTATATATCCTTCTTTTGCCTTGTATCCCATATTTCTGGCCTTGTCTAACCTCGTGGGATGTTCTACTCTTTCGATAGCACCTCCTCTTCTCCATGATATCATTCTTTCCTTCTGAAGACCATATATACTTGATTTTTTAAGATGTTTCCATTCATTTCTTATTAAACTGTATGAAGTTTCCATATTATTCACTTTTAGTTGTTACTTCATTTATAAATGATATTTATACATTTTTATTGAAGTGGAACAAATTATCAATCTTTTCAAACAAACGGTAAACATGATAAATTCAAAATAGTAAATATACATTATGTAATTATTGAAAGGATCTGTAATAAGAAAAAGATATATACTGGCATTATGGGACAGTGAACCGGAAAAAATGGATAGATACCTGTACAGTTCCTATCAGATCAAGAGGAAATTTAAAAAAGAAAATTTTTCAATATATCTCTGCAATCAGTTAAATAAATCAACAATTTGCAGAATAATAGAGGAAAAGGGCGGCAATATAATAATCGTGAGCGGAACAATAAAAAAATGCAAAAGAGCTTTGCTGAATGCAATTGAAAGCAATATACATCAATAGTGTTATTTACTCGAGCGCTGTTTTTCTATGATACCCAGGATTGCTGTTAAAAACGAATATAGCTTTTTATCCTTCTGCCTTACAATATGGTAAAACCACATATTTTTTGATATTATAGCAATCGATGCATGTGAAATAGCGGCCATTCTGTTTGAAAATATCAGTGTGTTGTATAATTCCATATTCTTTTTCCGCATTCCAAGTTTTTTAATATAGGATGGAAAGTTGTATTTTACATAATGGCTATTTCTTTTTTTTGCCATTAATGAAATGCCGCCTGTTATTTCCATAGCATAATTTGAAAGTGCGAAATCCCTGAATCTGTTTCCGTAATAAACATCTGCAATAGAGATCATATCATACACATTCATCACATCTTCTGGATCAGTGTACTCATAAGGTATGTTTTCATCTATCCATTTCATGTAAAAATCTGTGTCTTCATCCATTTTATAAAGGGATGAAAGGATCTGGCTGTAATCTTCTTTGCGAAATGTATCCGATGTCAGATAGTATATAGATTCACTTGAATCCCTGAAATTTTCTCCATAATTAATTTCTATGGACTTATACAGGTACAGATCGTTAATCATGGCCCTGATATCCGGTTCGTTTGCTTTAATAATTTCATTTATCTGCAAATCACTTATGTTTATATTCTCTTTCATGCCGATATCCTTCAGGATTTTGTGTGCACCAGTAAAGAATGTTTTATAGTTGCTTTCATTCTTTCTTTTATATGGAGCCATTTCAATAGGAAGAGACCTGGAGATTATATCATTTGCATAATTTTTCGACCTAAAAGAGTAATAATCATTCATGGTGATTACAATTGGATTCTTTGTATTCTTTATAATTTCAAGAAGTTCTGACATGCCACCGGTATCCCCGCCGGATGCTTTATTCCGCGATTCAAATATATTGTCAGCCTCATCTATAAGTATAATTCTGTCAGGAGTTTTTCCATAAATCTCGAAAAGGTCATGGTATTCTGAAGCCATGAGGGCAATTTTCTTCATGCTTTCCTTATTTCTCTGCTCCGATGCATTCATTTCCACAACAGGTATCCCCGCATAACTGGCTATTGCATATGCTGCACTAGTTTTTCCTATTCCCTGCTGACCCCAAAGTATGAGTGCTTTTTTTGTTTCGGAATGCTGAAGCCATGAATCAATCCACGACACCATAGCATGCCGCGTTTCATTGCTTAAAAGCAATCCGTTTAAATCTGTCGGACGGTACTGATCAGCAAGTGACATCAATGGGCCTTCGTTCCTGGTGCAATATCCCTGTCAGGTTTTAAAAGAGAAACGCCTTTTTCATCCTCAACTGCAAGCAGCATTCCCTGGCTTTCCAGGCCCATAAACTTTGCAGGTGCAAGATTATTTATTACAATTAATTCTTTTCCTAACATTTCATCAGGAGAATAGTAATTTGAGATGCTGGAAATAATCTGTTTTTTCTGGTCACCCAGATCAACAATGATTTTTAACAAATTCCTGGATTTTTCTACTTTTTCACATTCTATTACCTTTCCTACTCTTAAATCAACTTTATGGAATTCATCAATACTTATTTCGTCCATATCCTGTATTTTTCCTATATATTATAAACTTATTCATCCTTCATTGCTTTTTTAAAAGAAAACGGATTAAGTGCTTTAACAAATATCATGATTTGTTTGAAAGTTATCTGCTTAATTATTATTGCAAATGCCAGAAATATAACTACCGATACAGATGCCACTGGAATAAATAAGAAGATGCTATAAACTTTTATATAAAGAGTTATCCCAATAAGGAAAATTAACTGTGCGCCTGCCGGTATGGTCTGCATAAATATCCTCAAATCTGGCTTCATACTTTCAGCACGAATAACTACAAATCTGTATGCCACTGTTTCGAATGCTATGCTAATAAAGGTACTCACGGCACCGCCAAGAACACCCATTGAAAATAAGCTCACACCAAATATTTCAGGAGGTATCAGGAGCAAATCCAGAATAATATTAATTGACAATGCTATTATTGTAATCTTTCCTATTTTCCCTGTTAAGCCACGTGCAACCAGGCTTGAAGAATATGCAGTATTAATTGCAACAAGGTACGCTGCCATTGTAAGGAATATAAATATATCCGAATAAGGGATCAGTGCAGCAGACCATAGATTTACAACATATGTACTCAAACCTATAAAAATAATAACCAGTGGAAGAATAAACAGCGATATGGTCCGTTCAAAAAATGAAATATCCCCCTGGAATTTATTATTGTCTGAATGCCTGCTTTTCATGAGCAACGGAATAAAAAATATGCTAATCGTGCCTGCAAAAGTTGTTATTGGGCCTGATATTTTCTGAAGGCTGGCAAAGGCGCCGGTTGCCACAGCATGCCAGTAAAATTCAATTAAAACCTTATCTATATTCCCACTTACAGTTCCTATGACAGCAGCAAGAGCAAGGGGATACGCCAGTTTTGTATATTTTTTAAAAAGTATCATTGATGGCTTATTAATTTTCCAGGGCCGGCCAAGAAGAAAAGATGCTATGAAATATACAAAATAGGAAATACTGTAAATAATAGCCATTATAATTGCAGCACCAACTGTATTATAGCCAGGAATTTTCAATAAATATACAATTCCAAGAATGATAAATAGAGAATTTCGCATAAGAGCCTCGATTATCTGCGGTATGGACATTCTGGCAGATTTAAGTTTAGAATTATAATATAGATACGGTATATCCTTCAAACGGCCGAAGAAGAAATATGGAAGCAGTAATATTATTGTATATATTTCAATGTTGTTTTCAAATCCCCTGTGAAGAATATACAACCATATAAAAAGCGATCCAAGTACAATTGCTATGGTAAGCATAGTCTGTGCCATTCTTATAGCCAGAAATGTTCCGTTGCATGACCCTTCATCATAGTTTCCGGAAGAAAGATATCTCAGGTGTGCGGTTCCGTAGCCAAGGTCTCCGGCTATGCTCAACACACCTATAAAAGCCATTGCGAAACTCAGATATCCCCATTCCTGCAGGCCGACATACCTGATAATAAAAAATAATCCTATGTATCCAAATAAAGAATTCACTATTTGTCCGAATACAAGCATGGGTGATTTTTTTGCAATCAATAAAACTGCATATAAATTTCAGCCAATAAACTTTATGAATTTATTTGATCCAGAAGCTCAATTAACTGTTTTTCATACTTTTCTGCTATTTTTCCATCGCTGCCAAGATATTCTCTGGAAAGCACAGATGGTTTTGGCATTAAAACCCTTGTATTTTTGCCATGTTGTATAAGAACGACTTTACATGGTATAAATGCACCCACATCGGCATTCTCATTTATAAGTTCAACAGCTGCAAGTGGATAGCACACATCAAGTATGTAATATGGTTCTATATTTTTGCCCATCTTCGTGAATATCTCTTTTAAATCAAAATAAGACATAACAATCCAGTTAGCATCCTTCAACATTTTATGAATTTCCCCAAATACTTCTTCTGCATTTTTATTATAAGTTTTTTCATACGAGTACATGATATTGTATTGCGGGAAAATATATAAACTTCATTTAGCAATTTTATTTAATTCCGGCTCATCCATTACCATATACTGGAGCCGCTTCCCCTGTTTTATGTATTTATATACAGTATTTCCAGTATCGCTGTTAAGCCTTAATTTTATCATTCCCTTTGAAGAACTGCGTGCCGATAGAACAGAAATATTATCCACATAAAGTTTTACCGGTTTATTCCTTGCTCCAACATCAATAAATATTGTTTTGTTTTTTATTTCTATTACTGCATCCTGCATAATGTTAACATCATCAGAAAGGGTGTCAACATCTATTTTAATTCCATATGATTTTTCAAGCCCGTTTACTGTTTCCCCCTTTCTTCCAATTAATCTTGGTATTTTAGCATCGGGAACCTTTATTATTGCTTTTCCCTCGGAAACAATCTGGACATCAACATGTTCTGTATCAAGTAGCCTCATCATGTCATCCCTGATTTTAGCTGCAGCCAGGGCAAATAGTGGATTCACTAAGTTTTGTGCATCGCCAACAGGCACAACAACTATCTGATTTCCGAATGTATATATTTCACTTACTGGCTTATTTTTTAAGAAATCCTTTATAACTATTACCGGCCTGGTTAAATCTTCCTGGCTCAATCCATATGGAACTTTTACTTCATAATCTGTTGTGAGAACCTGGGATACTTTACCAGCTTCTATGAAAAGAACTGTATCAACTACCTGCGGTATCAATCCCAGTTCGATTCTTCCTACAAATCTCTGAATTGCATCTATTGCCCGTGTTGAATGGACAACACCTACCATTCCAACGCCTGCAAGCCTCAGATCGGCATAGACTTTAAAATCCGAAGTAACCCTCATTTCATCAAACACAGTATAATCCTCTCTGACAAGAAGAAGTATATCGCCAGTTTTTTCCATGTCGCCTTCAAGGGAAGTATACTGTGTGATGCTGTCATTAACCTGTAAATCCCTTGGTTTTTCCATGGTTTTTACTATTTTATTTGTAGAAGCATAGTATTCGGCCAGTGCAGTTACAAAAGTACTCTTTCCTGCTCCTGGAGACCCAGCAACCAGAATTCCATTTGCTTTGTTCTGTAATCTTTCGATTACCTTTTTATCAAGCTTATAGTCTTCTATTGATGTTTTTACCACCGGCCTTACTGCAGTTATCTCCATTATATCAGAAAATGGAGGCCTTGTTATGACTATACGCATATTTCTGAGCTGTATGACGGTTGCACCATACATATCCATTTCTATAAATGATTGATCCTCAAATTTGCCTCTCTGCACAATATTATAAGCTATTTTTTCAAGTTCACGGTAGGAAACCGTATAATCCAGTTCCTTTAATGCAACTTCTCCAGGTTTCCCTGTTTTTATAAGTGGCTTCATCCCAGCTTTCAAGTGTACTGAAGAGGCATTTTCATCAAAAAATTCTTCAATACCCCTGACGTCTTTTTCTTCGCCCTTAATATAAACAACATTTATTCCCTTTATCGATGCTATAATGCTCTGTATATGGTCGCCAGTGACAAGAACAGCATTGTTATCCAGTGCTATATTCCTGATTATATTATCTATTTCACCGCTGTGCGCATTCTTTATCTGCCATTCCATTGGGCGGTTTCCCATAATATCGATGTAAATTTTTCCTGAATCCGATAATTCCCTTAATTTCTTAAGTTCTTCAAGTGCAGTAAATCCAATTGACCTGCCTTCATTTGCTTGATGCTCAATTTCTGCAATCATGGCTTCGGCAAGTATGACTCTTGCTTCTGATTTGGTTGAAATATATTCTCTGAATTTTCCGCTTACTATTACTGATGTATCTGGTACGTAATCCACACTAGTTAATTGTTTATTATTATTTAAATAATTTTAAATTTCTTAAAAATACGAAATATAAAGCATTTTAAGCATATATTCAAATTTATAGCAAATATGAGTGTGTTCAAAAATTATTTAATATACTAACTATTTAAGGTATAATGGAGAAAACTGAAATAAGCCTGGGCGAATATAAGGTTCTGGATTTTATAAATGGCAAAAAAGACGTTCCCGAAGGAACTATTAATATTGATAATGAACGTATTGTATCCAGTTCCATCTCATATCTGGAATCAAAAAAATTAATTGATGTAAAAAAAATATCTCAGGATATATTAAATGTAACAGATGAGGGCAAAAAATATATTAATACAGGATTTCCAGAGGAAAAACTTTACGGATTTTTAAAGGAAAAGAAAATACTGACAATGGAAGATATTAAGAATTATATGGGTGATAATTATAAAATAGCTATTGCAAACATAGCAAAACATGGAATCAGGCCTGCCGATGGCAAAATAGCATTATCTGATGCAAACCTTGATGATATGTTTGAAGGCCAGAGAAAAAAATTGTCAGATATTATAGAAGGCAAAGTTCCGGACCAATCTACAGTTCAGGAATTTCTTCACAGAGGGCTTGTATCAAAGCGCAAATATTCAATAAGAATAATAAACATTAATATTGATGGCTTAAAAGTACTTGAAAATTATGAAAAAAACGATTATATAGAGATTCTTACACCGGAACTTATTTCGTCCGGGAAATGGAAAGAAATGCAATTCCGCCCTTATGATCTCAACTCAAGGGTTGAGCCGGTTAATGGCGCTGGCCTTCATCCACTTACCTATTTAATTGAAAAGGTAAGAAAGATTTTCCTTGAACTTGGATTTACAGAGATGCACGGGCATTTTATTGAATACACGGGATGGAATATGGATATGCTGTTCATCCCTCAGGATCACCCTGCAAGGGATCTTCAGGATACATTTTACATCAATTCCAAAGAGCAAATGGAATTTGAGAACCCTGAAATACTGAAACTGGTAAAAAAGGTGCATGAACATGGCTATGGCAAATACCCTGGCTGGAATTATAAATGGTCTGAAGAGGAAGCAAGAAAATTAATCCTGAGAACACATACAACAGTAAATACGATAAGATATTTGTATGGGCACAGGGATAAGCCACAGTTTGTATTCTCAATAGAAAAGGTATTCAGGCATGAAAGTGTGGACTGGAAGCATCTTTCGGAATTATACCAGATAGAAGGTGCAGCATATGGAAGTGATGTAAATTTATCAACGCTTAAATGGCTGCTTCGGGAATTTTATTCCAGGCTAGGCTTTAACAATATAAGATTAATTCCATCATATTACCCTTACACAGAGCCAAGTATGGATGTTGCGGTTGATATAAATGGAAAAGAAGTGGAACTTGGTGGTTCTGGCATATTCAGGCCGGAAGTTACAAAGCCTCTGGGATTGAAAGAGCCTGTACTTGCATTTGGCCTTGGCCTTGAAAGGCTTGCTATGCTTTATTACAATTTAAATGATATAAGGGAAATATACAACAGCGATCTTGACTGGCTAAAAAATTATAAGATAAAATTTTAAATCGATAATTCTTCTATTTTCTTTTTTGATGGGAGCAGTGGAAGCATGATTATTGAAATCACTGAAAATATAAGCATTATAATCAGTGCTGTTAAAAGTGATACGTGAACATAAAGCAGCAGTGTTACTATGGCAATGCCAATTGCACCGCCAACTATATTGCCAAAGCTCCATACAAGTGCATTTGACCTGGTTGAAAATTTATTCGGTATTGTCTGAGCAACATAACCTAAAAGTACGGGAAAACTTGTGAATGCAAATATGGCATAAATCAAATAAATAACAGTAACAAGATATACATTATCAGTTATAAGCATCAATCCGAAAAATACTGTGGAGGCAATTGTAGTTACAGCAATTGTGAATTTCCCTCCATACTTTCTTACAACAGTGCCAAAATAAGGCTGCCCAAAAACTGCCCCAAGGAAACTTATTGTAACTATATCTCCCATTATAATCTTCGAATGAAATACATTATCAAAATAATCAGGTGTAAATGTTACAGTGCCAAGAAGGAAAAAGGACCTTATGAAAACTATTGCAGTGAGAATATAAAGAAATTTTCTGTATTTTCTATACTCTGCAGCATCCGCTTTGCTTTCTTCTCCATTTCTGCTGTGTTTGACACTGTCAATTTTTATATATTTGCTCCTTTTAAAAAATGAAAGCCCTGTAAGTATTACAAAGGACGCTATAATTGTATAAATTCCTATAACTATCAATCCGTGGAATTTGCCAAGGAACAGCATAGAATAAACAAGCAATGATGGTATCAAGGCCCTGCCAAGGCTGCCAAAAGAACCATTTATGCCCATTGCAGAAGATGAATTTTTCTTTCCATAAGTGAATGCAAGTATGGATGCGCCTATCGGATGGTAGAATGCCTGCCCTATTCCCAGAATTACTGAGGCTACTAATATTATATAATCTGCATATAACTGAAAAACAAAGGCTACACCGAATATGATTGCGGAAAATCCTTCAAGCAATATTCCAAGAAATATAAGTGCCCCGTCATGGTCTATTCTGTCTGCGAGTTTTCCAATTGATGGGCCCAGAAGGCCTGAAAGGAGATTATATACTATTGCCATGACCCCAAGAAATGCAATGCTCACATTGGGAATAATCTTATAATATGCTATAAGTGTTGGAAAAAGGAGAAAATTTCCATCATTGGCAAAATGTCCCAGGGATGTAAAAACAAGGGATTTTCTTGTATCTTCCATTTAGACATAAGTGTAAAAGAATATATATATTTTTACTAAACTGTTTATGAATAAATTATTTAAAGAAATCTTCTATATCCCTTTTTTTCGGTTTATTCTCAAAAGTATCTGTAATCCGGCTCTGCGGATCTTTAAAAACAGTGACCTGGCTGTTAAGGCTTTCCAGCACTCTGTTTAATGTTTCCTGCAATCTTTTGGAATAATATGAATAATCGGGTATGTAAGCAAATTCACGGCCATCTATAAATGGCTCCACCTGCTGGGGAGTTCTATTTGCATCTGTTACAATCCATGAAACCTTCATTCCAGGAATAAATATTTCTCCACGTTCTATAAGTTTTTTTGCTGCATTGACGTTTGCCATTGATTTTTCATTTTTATACTGGGTAAAGTTTTTGACACTTCTGGATATGACAAGCTTTGAAGTACATATTTTCCCCTCTATCACTGCTTTTACCAGTTCTTCTGCGTATTTTTTTGCCCCTTCAACATTACGTGAAAGTATAAGGTCAAAAACTTTTGATAAAGATTCACTCTGGAGATCAAAAGAATCTGTCCTTCTGGTTTCATATCCCCGTACAAGTATTTCACCTGCAGATGATGGTGGATAAACTATTTTGCCTGCATATCTCTTCTTTGCCCCATGTGAAAATAATGGGTCCATTATTTTTTCAAATTCAAGGACAAGGTTTTCATTTCTGGATATTTCAGAGCTCAATCTGTCTCCAAACTCTATTGCCTCATCCAGTGTTTTCTTTTTAGATTCTATGAATATTGAATCGGTATCGCCATATATCACCTTATTTCCGGAATTTTCAATATCCTGAATTATGGAAGTTATTGTATTCCTCGCATAAGCGGTAATTGCACTGCTGATTTCCCTGTTAGTGAACCTGTAAAAAGATGTGCCAAGGACACCATAAAATGTATTCATTAAAACCTTAATTGCAGCCTGAAGCCCATCAAGGTATTCATAATTGGCCTTATCTGTTTTCATCTGCTTTTTAACTTCATCCCTTTTTGCCATAAGCTGCTGGAGCAGATCAGGTATCAACCCCTTTTTTACATCTGGGGAAAGAAATTTTGCACCATTGGGAGCCTGAATTGTGCCTTCATTGCTAAGTGTTGTAAAACAGATATTATACTTTATAATCATGGATGGATACATGCTTTTAAAATCAAGAACAACAATCATATCATACAATCCCGGATCCATGGTATGAACATATCCACCTTCATATGTATCACCGGAAAACCTGTTTGAACTCATTGGAACGCCAATGTTTTCCCTGTCCGCTCTCCTTATTAACAATGAATCTACATATGTGCTTGTGCCTCCATTTGTAACATCATCCAGAGGAAGCATGGATACAGTTGAAAGATATAAGTTTCTGTCCAGTATCCTGATTTTCCTATATATTAAAAGTGCCAACCTCGCATCCTTAATGCAGTATTTAATGACATCGTTTTTCCTGTTTTTCCATTCATTCTCAATATCCAGCCGGTTAACGTCTTCCTTGCTTTCATTTAAAAGAACATGTGAAACATAATTCAGTGTTTCATGTTTTGGGTGCAACACCTTTCTGACTTCCCACCAGGTATCGTCTATAACCCTTCCATGGAGCCTCCAGTACTGATCCATTATTCTTCTTGGAGAAATGAAATCCCTGCTGATTCTAAACTGAACTTTGTTATACTTCATTCTTTCCTCAAGCAATGGCATATCATAGCCATCGATATTGTAACCTGTTATAATATCTGGATCTTCATTCTGGACAAGTTTGTTAAAGCCCTCAAGGATTTCAGCTTCCGGGCCTGAGAGCGATCCTTCCGTAATATTTCCAGCAAAATATATTGAATATCCTATAACGAAGATTTCCCTTGTGGATATTGAATTTTCAATATCGAACGAAAATATTTTAAGTTCAGGGTTAAAATCATCCGTTTTTTTTACATTATTTATTTTTATTACAATATCAGTTGTATAATTGTTTTTTTCCTGTTCTGCTATTTCTCCATCTATTTCTACTGTTGATCCAAGGTCGAAATCATATATAAATCTGTGATGAAATGGGATGTCAGCGGCAAGGGCCTGGCAACTGCATAATTTTCTCAATTCAGGAACTTTCCATGGCGACTTTATGTATATGCGCTTAACATTAACAGTTTTGCCATCAAGGAACAACTTTTTGTCCTCCATTTGTATATATTCAGGATTTTCTTTTATTGTTTTAATGCATTCTTCATCTGGTTCAACATAATCAAAATACGGCTTAAATCCATAATAAAGGGCAGTTATTGATTTATTATCCTGTGTACGCCCGAATAATTCTACGGTTACATCGCTTTGCCTGTATGAGGCTGCGACAATTCTCATTTTAAGCTTCATCATATATAGTATTTTAAATCAATATATATTTTTGTCCTATTTAATCAAATTAAAATGAAATTCAATTATTATATTTTTTTATAACGGGTCCTCGTCCGTTTTTGACAGGTCCTTTATTCTGTTAATCCCATCAAGGTCATTCATGATATTGTAAACTGTTTCTGGCACATCCTTTTTCCAGTCATCATCGTTAAGTATTTTATGCCGTATTCTTGTACCCGACCATTCGTTTCTGTTCATCATTGGTAGGGATAAAACCTCATATTGCTTTTCATAAAATAATCTTTTAACCAGAGGATTGTTTGTATATACCCTGTGAAAAGGCGGTGTGAGAGATTCAACATGCGCAACCCACATTGGATTTGAATTCACGTCCTCAATTGGAACTATATAATAATTGGAAATTCCATTATTTTCTAGAGTATTTAATATCATGAGGTATCTTTCTCCGGCAGTAAATGGATTCATTACAGTATGGGAAAGCTGTGCGCTTCCAATTCCTATAACAACATATTCGTTATGCTCAAGGATGTGCTTTATTATTGCCAGATGGCCGTTGTGAAAAGGTTGAAACCTTCCTATTATAAAGGCTTTCATTTAACCTTAATAAGCATATTGTAAATAAATTTTTATAAGAGTTAAAAAGTAGGAAGTAAAATAGATTTTATTTTAAATTGATGCCATTGCTATTCTGATAATTTCCTGATCGCATTGAATAATTCCTTTCAGGCAATTTTATCTCATACAGAACCAGCTGAACAAATTTCATTCCAAGGTTGATCTGAAGCTCATTCCCAAAGTTGTAGAATGCCATTGTTAATTGTCCTTTAAATCCTGCATCGACGAATCCCAGTGAAGAAAATATTCCTCTTCTGGCATACCTTGATTTTATATGCAAAGAACCCACTATATTATCAGGAAGATCCAGCCTTTCCATGCTTGAAATGAAAAACAGCGAATTACTTTGGACGGTATTAACCGAATAATCACCGATTCGAAGGTCATACCCATTCGGAGTTATAGAATCTTCACTATAATTATCAGAAATGATCTTTCCTGACTTTACATATTCTATAATTTCAGCATCATTTAACATTTTTTTGTATATCACCTCTATTAATTATTTTTGTGATTGCTGGATAAAGTACGAGTGCAAGTAAAAATGAGATATAATAGCTTATATCTACCCCACCAAGGTACATTTTTGAAATTATCCCCTCATATATTATTCCAGGGTCCATAAAAGGGACAGAGGCAAATAAGGCTATGAAATACGCTGTTATGCCTGATGTGTTAAAGCCGGGGATTTTTGCTATGTTAAAAGTATTTTTTCTGTTTACTATAAAGAAATCAGCGATCATTATTCCAAGCCATGGTGTTATCCAGTAATCCAGAAGAAATAGAAAATCTTCATAGAATGAATAAAACTTTGTATACAGGGCAATGGATAATGCTACCGCAACCAAAATGCCGAAAATTACTGAATATATTCTTCTTATTTTTAGCCCGGTGCTTTTTAATGATATTGAATTTGAATATAAATTAATAGCATCAGCTGCAATTCCACCCAAAAATATGGCAATCAGGCCAATAATGCCGTAAGGTCCAAGGACATGGCTCAGATCGCTTGCAGGATTTCCAGATGGGTCTAAAGACATTATTGCTATAAACACTCCTGCTATTTCTGCCCACAGTGTTGCAATAAAGCCTCCAGAAAATGTATAAATAAAAGCATTCTTTGTTTTGTTATATCTTGAATAATCCGCTGCATATGGCCCCCATGACATGAGATATGAAAATGATGTGGCAAGTGTGATTCCAAAAGCAACTCCAACTCCAAAATATACTGGTTTGTATGCTGATATCTCATTAATATGAAATCCTGCATTGACAATAATAATAACAAAAAGGATCCCAAGAACAACTGACATTGCCCTTTCGAATATTGATATGGCCTTTCTTCCTGAATTGGAGATAAGAAATATTATTACTCCAGTAACCAGTATTGAAATTTCGTAATATGGGATATGAAAGGCAAGTGAAAATGCAAAGGATGCCAGTATAAGGTTAACCGTAAGCCATCCAAGAGTGTTAAACCACTGAAGCCCTGTCATAAAAGTTCCAAAATTCCTGCCAAATGCCCGCCTGCCTAGAACCATCTGTGGAAGCCCTGTTATAGTTCCGGTTCTTGACATAAAGGCAACCAGCAGAGAACCCATTACACTTCCAAGGAACATCGATAAAAGTGCCATCTTCAGGCTCAGTCCAAGAAGTATGGGTATAAATCCTATGGCAAAATCACCAATGGTAAGATTGGATGCAAACCATATAGTAAAAAGTTCTGAAGAATTGTTTTTCCTCTTTTCCAGAGGCACTGCCTCAAATTCATTAAATGAATATTCGGATTTCTTCATTTTAGAA
>NZ_JBBIRC010000034.1:0-13872 GCF_037442045.1 Ferroplasma sp.
ATTCAACTGGTGATACTAAAATTTTTATTTTTAGGCCTTCAAAACTGGCTACAAAATATAAAGATTATAATCCATCAAAAAATTTTCAAATATGGCTGAAATCAGAGACCGAAAGATTCAGGCCAAATCATCTGCGAATTTTGATAGATTTAAATCTGAGAAGCAGAAGCAGGCCGGAAATTAAGGCAGAATTATTATCAGCTTTTGATTCGATTTATTATGGAACAAGTCCGGATTATGCTCTTCGTTTTTTAATTAAAGAGGATTTCCAGTTATACTTAAATGATTTGATGGTTATAGGAACATTACATCAATTGATGTTGCTGGAACAGGAATACTCTTATAATAAAGAAAGCCATTTTGATCCCTCTAGCCTGTTTCTTCAGGGCTGGGTAAGGGAATTTATAGATTCCCCAAAGGAACTGGATAATATGTGCATGAGTGTTGCACACGGGCAACCACCGCTGGCAAAGTATGTATCGTATGAAAATAAAAAAGATAAAAAGCATAAAGACAAATTAGAAAATCTCTGGTATATAAAAGGTTAGAATTATTTTTGACAGTGAATAAATTAGATCATTTTTATAAATAACAAATTATCAGAATCCATTGAACAGTAATATAAACAACTAGTTTTCAAAGCCTCAATATATTGATTTTTCCGGTTCCTTTTCTACATTAATGTCTATATAAACAATCTCTCTCCATGAAAAACTTTTTTTAACCCTTGAATTATTATAATAATAGTTGCCAGAGAAAAATAGATTGCCCCTGTCATTATATTTTATTGCTGAAATAGACAAAAATTTATACTCTCCGTTGTCTGTATAAACATTTACTGTAAAATCATATAGAAAAGCATATGCCAGTGTTTTTTTTACATCTTCCATATCCATCTCTGCCCTATTATCTGATTCTCCAAGCCTACCACCGCAGAAAGATATCTGTGCTATTATCATTTCGCTCACTTCATTAATCTAAATATCTTATTTATACTTATTTTAAAGTAATGTTATAGCTTACTTTCAAGATATTGCATTTCATCTTCTTTAAGAACAATATCAGAATATTTTGCATTTTGCAATACATGGGTACTGTTAGATGCACGTGGTATGGGAAATACATTATTATTTCTGCTAATTAAATATGAAAGAGCTATGTTTGCATTGGGAACGTCTCCAATGCTCTCTCTTATATGATCAAAATACTTATTAAATTGTGGCTGAGTTACCTTTCCATGGCCAAGGGGAAAATACGCCATCACTGCTATATGGTTTTTCTCACAATAATCAATAATAGTTTTCTGGCTTTTTCTGTGAAAAATATTATAATTAATCTGCATCGATGAAATTTCATATTTTGAGAGCATTCCCTGGGCACGTTTTAGCTGGTTTAATGTAAAATTGCTCAATCCGATATATTTCATTTTTCCCTGGGTTATCATCTTTTCCATGGCTCTTAGAGTTTTTTTAAGGTCTATTGCAGGATTTGGAAAATGTATCTGCTCCAGGTCAACATAGGATGTATTCAGATTTTTCAAGCTTTTATTCAATGTTCTTTCCAGAGATTTTGGATACAGATGGGTTGGAAAAACCTTTGATGCGATAAATAATTCATCCCTTTTATAATCTTTTATAGCAGATCCTATAATTTTTTCAGTTCTGTATAGTTCTGCTGTATCAATAAGATTTATGCCATTGTCCATCCCTGCTTTCAAAGCATTGATTTTCTGTTCCTTCCCAGTATATATGTTCAAATAAGATTTGAAGATCCATCGTATATCGTAGTAAGTCCCCATTCCAATGGTTGATGCTTTAAAAGAAGTATTTCCGAATGCCCTGTATATCATAGCACCATAATAGCAATACCAATTTAAAAACATTTTTATTTCCCTGATAAACAACGGTGCAGTTAAAAGGCTGCTCAAACCTGTATTATTAATGCAATTCAATCATTTTAAGAATCCAGGATTGGGGAAATACCAGCGAACGTCCATGCCTTCACAGCTTTTAAGAATGTCCAGGAATTAATGTTCAACTTATTGCCTGAAAAATAATATTATATATTCTTTATTCATATATTGCCGATTGCAATGAACCTTTATGAATACATGGGGAAAGAAATTTTCAGCAAGTATGGGATACCTGTACCCGATGGATATGTAATAGAAAATGTTGGTGAGTTAAGAAAATTTGAATATCCAGTAGCTATTAAAGCGCAGATACTTTCAGGGAAAAGAGGTAAAGCTGGCGGAATAAAATTTGCAAAGAACAGCAAGGAACTTGCAGAAGATGCAAACCAACTTCTTAATTCTACAATAAATAACCTCACAGTTAAAAAATTGCTTATTGAACGAATGCTGAACATTAAGAAAGAAATATATCTAAGCATCACGCTTGACCGCGCTTCAAAGGCACCGGTAATAATACTTTCCCCAGATGGTGGAATGGAAATAGAAAGCGTTCCAGAAGAGAATATCCATAAAATACATATTGATCCTTTAATAGGCTATTCCGATTATATAGCAAGGGAAGCATTGTCATTTCTGAATATTGAAAATAAAAAGCAATTCAGTAAGCTTCTATCTTCACTTTACAATGCATTTGTCGGAGAAGATGCATTGCTTACCGAAATAAATCCTCTTGTTATAGATTCTGAAAATAATATAATTGCAGGTGATTCTAAAGTAATAATAGACGACAATGCAATGTACAGGCATCCTGATTATATGATAAGTGATCCTGACAAGACTTCCTTAGAAAATGAAGCAGCATCAAAAAGTTTTACATTTATTGAAATGGATGGTGACATAGGTGTTATAGCCAATGGAGCCGGCCTTACAATGGCAACAATGGATTCATTAACACTGCATAAGTTAAAGCCAAGGAATTTTCTTGATCTTGGTGGTACAGATAATACAGAAATAGTTGAAGATGCATTTTCTTTTGTAATGAGGGCAAGGCCAAAACTCATATTTGTAAATATATTTGGCGGTGTTACAAAAGCCGATACAGTTGCCAATGGAATAGTATCATCAAAAAAGAAATTCGACATAAAGCAACCGATAGTTGTGAGACTAAGCGGAGTCCATGAAGAAGAGGGGCAAAAGATACTTCTTGATAGCGGCATAAAAGCATTTACAAACATGACAGATGCAGTTAAAGAGCTGTCAAGAATCCAGGGGGTTGAATAATATGGTTATAATAAGCAAAAAAACTAAGGTAATAGTGCAGGGCATGACAGGCCACCAGGGAGCTTTCCATTCCGGGGAAATGATCAAATTTGGAACAAATGTAGTGGCAGGAGTTTCTCCAGGCAAAGCAGGAACAAAAGTAAACGGCGTTGATATATACAATAACGTTGCAGACACACTTAAGCTTGAACCGGATGCTTCAATGATATCTGTTCCAGCACCATTTGTTAAAGATGCTGCGCTGGAGGCCATTGAAAATGGGATAAAATTAATATACATACTTACTGAGCATGTTCCTGTCCATGATACAATGGAATTATATCATGAAGCAAGAAGAAAAGGAGTTTTCATGATAGGCCCAAACAGCCCTGGAATAACTGTTCCCGGCCAGGCAAAAATCGGAATAATGCCGAATAATATATTCAGAACAGGAGACGTTGCAATAGCATCCAGAAGCGGAACACTTACATACGAAATAGTAAAAGCTGTTACAGATGCAGGATTCGGCGAAAGTACAGTTATAGGCTTAGGAGGAGATCCAATAATAGGAACAACATTCTCTGATATAATTAAGATATTCAACGACGATCCACAGACAAAACAGATAGTTCTTGTTGGTGAAATCGGTGGAAGTGAAGAGGAGAAGGCAGCAGCATATATTAAAAAATATGTAAAAAAGCCTGTAACAGGATATATTACCGGCATCAGTGCTCCTCCAGGAAAGAAAATGGGGCATGCAGGAGCAATTATAGAAAAAGGAACCGGAACTGCAGAATCAAAGATAAAAGCATTCGAGGATGCTGGCATAAAAGTAGCAAACTATCCGGATGATATACCATCTTTATTGAAAAAATAATTGCATTATAAACTATATTTATATATTTTAATTTCATTTCATTTTATGAAACCCAATATTAATTTTGAAAAATTAAAGAATTATGTACTGGAAAATTCTTCATATAGATTATATACAGAAGGAAATAATTTTGAATTGCATTTCATTCCCAATGCGCCAGAAGCTGAAGCCCATTTTCCCGACGGCGAAGAAGTTGAACATGTAATGTATGGATACATCAGCGGCGAAATCGCATATTTCACTAAATTTGTCACAACATCTGCTTTTGGAAAAACGGAAATAAACATAATAGATGACGATCCTGTCATGGAATGGATAAAATACATATAAAAAATTCAAATTATATATAACCAATTCAAATATTCGTGAATAAATTATATATTATTTAAAACAATCTACTTATAATCCAATAATAAAGTTTTTAAATTAAATTAGGCTTATGATATCGATAAGAATGCAGGAAACTGATATCAATCTTCTTGTGGGAGGTCCACAAGGCGGAGGAATAGATAGTGCTGCAAATATGATTAGTATGGCATTTTCATTGGCCGGCTATAATATTTACGGAATAAGAGAGTTCCATTCCAATATTAAGGGAAGGCATAGTTACATACATTTTAGAATAATGCATGAAAGGCCAAAGTCGCTGAAATATCCAGTGGATATAATGGTGGCTCTGGATCCTGATACACTGTTCGAACATGTGTTTGATGTGGCAAAGGGATCGAAAGTTGTTTATGATTCAGCATTTGACGGATTCAACCTGAAAAATGCCAGAATGATCACAAGTGATACTCTAGGTCGCATAGAAGAGGAACTTGCATCCAGGAATTTAACGCTGGACATTCAAGGAGTGCTGAAATATTTTAAAGATACTGGCATAGATGTAATAGCACTTCCATTTGATAAAATTATTAATGAAAACATTCATGGAGGGCCAGCCAACCGTTATTATAATACACTTGGGGCAGGAATAACACTTGCTGTGCTTGGCCTGGATCAGGATCACACAGATTCCGGAATAAAATTTGCATTCAGAAAGAAGCCGAAAGTAATAGAATCCAACCTTCAGGTTATAAAAGCTGCTTATGATTATGTGGAGAAATCTACAATTAAAGCCGAGGTACTTCCAATATACCCGGCAATACCGAGAATGCTTCTTACAGGCAATGATGCAACTGCTCTTGGAAAATTAATGGGTGGGCTCAGATTCCAGACATATTATCCAATTACGCCCGCAAGCGATGAAAGCACATTGCTTGAAAGCCATGAGGAAATGGAGTTTCTTAAAACTGCAGGAAAAGATTTAAAAAAGGCAGGGCTTGTAGTGGTCCAGTGTGAAGATGAATTGTCTGCAATAAATATGGCAAACGGTGCAGCCTTAACTGGAGCCAGGAGCGCAACGGCAACATCAGGCCCAGGATTCTCTCTAATGGCAGAAGGCATAGGTTATGCTGGAATGACCGAAATCCCTGTTGTTATTACATTTTATCAGAGAGGAGGCCCTTCAACAGGATTGCCAACAAGGAATGGCCAGGCTGATTTAATGTTTGCATTAAATACAGGGCATGGGGAATTTCCGAAAATAGTCATGTCTTCCGGTGACATGGAAGAGTGCATATATGACGGAATGAAATCATTGAACTATGCCCAAAAGTATCAGATGCCTGTTATACATTTAATTGACAAAACTCTGGCAAATACAATGGACCTTGTTCCTGATATTGATGTTAAAAAAGTCAAAATAGAGAAATATATGGAAAACACAAATCATGAAAACTTCAAAAGGTATTCACTGAATACTGAGAACGGAGTATCACCCTATGGCGTACTTGGAAAGGATATATTCTGGATGACAGGTGACGAGCATGATGAACTCGGGCATGTTACAGAAGATACAACAATGAGAGATAAAATGATGGAGAAGAGGATGCAAAAATTAGTTACAGTGGATAATGAAATACCTCTAGAAGACAAAGTAGTTCTCTATGGAGATGAAAATGCTGATATAACTTATATTACATGGGGAAGCCAGAAGAGCCTTTTGCTTGACACAATAGACGAGTTGAAGAAGCAAGGCATTTCAGCCAATCTTCTTTATTTAAGAATGTTCGAGCCATTCCCCTCAGATTACGTGGAGAAAGTCTTAAAGAATTCACATCTGATTATTGATGTAGAAAGCAATATGACCGGGCAGGCCGCAAAGGTAATAAGAATGAATACCGGCGTAAAAATAGATAATTTTATATTGAAATATAATGGGAGGCATATGACCCTTGACGAAATTCTTCGGTCAACAAAGAATATAATAGAAAAGAAACCTGCACTGGAAGTTCTCCAGGAAGGTTCATAAGGTGATTAAAATGCAGAAAAGTGAAGAAAAGAATAATTACAATTTCAGGAACAACATCACCATAGACTGGTGCCCTGGATGTGGCGATTTCGGTATAGTAAGTGCAGTGACACAGGCATTATCAGCAATGAAAATGGATCCTGAAGATGTTGTGGCAATATCTGGAATAGGATGCTCAGGCAAAACTCCGCATTATCTCAATATAGCCGGAGTCCATACACTGCATGGAAGGGCAATTCCATATGCTGTTGGTGTGAAACTGGCAAATCCAAACCTGAACGTCCTTGTCATGGGAGGCGATGGTGATTTATTGAGCATAGGTGTGGGCCATTTTGTCGGTGAAGGAAGAAGGAATTCAGGCGTTAAAGTTATATTATACAACAACTCGGTTTATGGGCTTACGAAGGGGCAGGCTGCACCTACACTGCCACTTGGTGAAAAGGTAAAGAGCCTCCCAAGGCCAAATATATTGGGAAAAATAAACCCGATTACACTGGCAATGGCATCAGGCTATTCCTTTGTAGCCAGAGGGTTCTCATCGGAAATTAAGCAGCTTTCAGAGATTATACAGAGAGCTATAAAACACGAAGGCTCAGCAATAATAGAAGTATTGCAGCCGTGCCCAACATATAACGATATAAACACACTTGACTGGTACAGGCAGCGTGTATATAAGCTCGAAGATGACAAAAGCTGGGATCCTGTTGTCAACAATAAGGAAGAAGATGAGAAAAAGTTTGACAGGGGATATAGAAGATCAATGGAATGGGGAGATCATATAGCTACAGGAATATTCTACGAAAACAATACAATACCAAGCTATACAAACAGATTAACAGGCATAGTTCCAGACTATCTAAAATATCCGCCAGCCATGCAGGATGTGTCTGATAAGGATGGATATACTATAGTGGACCCTGTAAAAACCTTTGAAGAAAAGGATGTAGAATAATAAAATAATTTTTTTAATAATATTTATTTGGCTTTTTCATTTTTATTTTTCATATCTGTAAGATATTTTTCTATATAAGCAATATCATTTTCTAGAGTTTTATCGTTTTCTTTTAACCATAGAAGGCCACCGGCCGAATCAACAACCGTTCCTGAAAATTTCATGTCGCCTACAAGCTGTTTCCAGTTAAATGGTATTTTAGATATAACAGACAGATACATTGCATTATTTGATTTTCTTACATGAAGCTTTCCATAAAATAAATCATCTTTTTTAAAATATACTTCAGTGGCAAATGCCGGAGCACCAGGCCTGGGCGGTATTTCAGATTGCCCTGTAATATCCAGCCCTTTTAAAAGGTCAGCATAATTCATGATATCCCCCTTGTTTTCAGGTAATCTGTAGACATTCTCGATAATCCAAGCTCTTTAGGAGAGTAACCAAACGATAATCCTATAAGCTGCGTTATGTAAAGGGCAGGAAGATTCCAGTCCTGCTTGAACTGTTTTTGGATTTTTGTCTGCGTTACGTCAAGCTGTAGATGGCACAGTGAGCAGGGATGAACAAGAATTTCGGAACCATTGTTTTTGGCGCTGGTTAATATGTTATTTGCCATCTTTAATGCTACAGGAGGATTTGATCCCATTAATGGAAAACCACAGCATGCGGATTTCATTGGAAATGCTACAGGGGTAGCGCCAGTAGCTGCAACAAGATCCATTACACTGTGCGGGTTGAATGCAGATTCAAATCCCATGACATTGGAAGGCCTTAACAGCTGGCATCCATAATATGTTCCAACTTTTATATCCTTTAAAGGCCTCTTAACATGTTTTTTTATATTTTCTATGCCAACATCCCGGATAAGAACCCATATGAAATGCTCTGATTCAACTCCATTATCATATTCCTCCATATTTGCTTCTTTTAATCTCTGATCCACATCTTCCTTGAGCACAGGGTCATTTTCGTATTTATCCACTGCAATTTTATGGGAATTCAGGCAAACACTGCATGGTGTAGCCATTTTATCGTATCCCATTTTCTCTACCTTTTCAAGATTTCTCAGATTCAGCGATGTATGTGACGATTCGTTTTTATCATCCATGAAACCTCCACCGCAGCAGTTCCAGTCATCGACCTCCATAAGTTCCAGATCAAGATCCCTGGCAATCAACTGCGTTGCTATATCCACATCTTTTGCTATTCCATGGGATGCACATCCCGGATAATACGCTACCTTCATTTTTTCTCACCCATCAATTTCCTTATTTCATCCATATTTTTTACTTTGCTGTCTTTTTCAAATGCATATTTGAATTTACCCGATTTCAGCATATCCACTGCGTCCTTCATTGCTTCACCAAAACCAAAGGTTTTAAGGTAAAGTGAAGATTCTTTTATTTTGCCAGTTGATTCTATAAGATTTTCAATAGCATCATCATGCTTTCTTGCCATTATAGTCACAGGTGTATCGCCCCTGTATTCATCCAGATAATTCTTTGTTTTCTTTATTGCTATTACAGGCTGTACGTCCTGTGGGCACACTTCATAGCACATATAACATGAAGTGCATCTGTAAGCACTGTCCATCAAAAGGCCGATTCTTTCTTCTTTTTTGGTATCTCTTTCATCATCTATAAACCTGAATCCCTTTGCGTGTGCTGCAGGGCCAAGGAACTTCTCATCTTCTTTAACTGACGGGCAGGCGGAAACGCAAAGCCCACAGTAAATGCATTCCTGAAACTTCCAGACCTCTGCCTGATCTTCTGGAGTCATTCGCTGTTCATTTTCTCCCGATAACACAGTTTCGTCAGCAACAAGCCTTGGCATTACTTTATACATTTTGTCATAAAATACATCAATATCGGTTATAAGGTCTCTGACTTCCGGATAATAATCCATGCTTTCAACATTTATTTCATTTTTTTCATCAGCTGCCTGCAATGCCATTGTTCTGCAGGCAAGCGCTGGTATGCCATTGATTTTCATAGAACAGCTCCCGCATACAGCCATATGGCATGATGCACGATATGCCAGCGTAGGATCCTGTTCAGATTTTATTCTTCTGAGGACCTCAGTCATCTGTGTGTATTTGTCCACGCTTAATTTGTAGGATTTCCAGAACGCACCGTCTTTTTCATTATATTTTTTTATGTTTACGGTTATCTCTTTTTCTTCCATTTAATACACCCTCGGTTCAGGTTTCCACCTTGTATATACAACAGGCTTGTATGAGATTTTGATTTCATCTCCTGCTAAATATGTTATTGAATGCTTCATCCAGTTCTTGTCATCCCTTACAGGGAAATCGTCACGGAAATGTGCACCCCTTGTTTCAGTCCTGTTCAATGCAGCTGTTGCCATAGCATAAGCAACATCTATCATATTCCTGGTTTCAAGGGCATTGAACAATTCAGTATTATAATTGGTTGTTTTATCACTGACATACATGGATTTAGATCTGACCCTTAAATCCTTTATTTTTGATATGGCCTGTGCCAGTTTGTCATTATCCCTGAATATGCCCACATTATCCCACATTATATCTCTGAGTTCTTCTGTCAGTATGCCGAAATGTTCTCCTGTTTCCCTTTTTATGTAAGCATATGCATTGTCAATTATTGGTTCTACATTGCTACTTGACTCTATTTTTTTATGGGATTTAAGGAATTCTATCATTGCATTTCCAGTTTCCCTTCCATAAACAACAGTTTCAAGAAGTGAATTTGATCCAAGGCGGTTTGCTCCATGCACAGAAACACATGCAGATTCCCCGGCGGAGAATACTCCATTTAAATCGTGATTTGTTCCAGTAATATCAACATCAATGCCACCCATAAAGTAATGCTGTGCTGGCCTTACCGGTATCATTTCCTCTGAAGCGTCAACGCCTGAGAAGTTTTTAGCTGCATCATATGCAAGTGATAATCTTTCAAGTATGTATTTTTTTCCAAGCTGCCTTAGATCAAGGCCAAGATAACCACCTTCAAAGCCTCTGCCTTCACGTATTTCAATTGTCATTGACCTTGAAACAATATCTCTTGGTGCAAGATCGAACTTATGTGGTGCATAACGTGCCATGAACCTTTCCCCCTTATTGTTCTTTAATATAGCTCCTTCTGCCCTTGCAGCCTCACTTATAAGTATATCAGATGGGTATAATCCAGTGGGATGGAACTGCACAAATTCTGGATCCTTCAATGCAACTCCAGATCTTAAGGCAATGCCCTGGCCATCGCCGGTATTGATATAGCTGTTCGTTGTATGCTTGTACATCATGCCTATTCCCCCGGAAGCTATAAGCAGTGCCCGGGATTTCAAGTATATGGGATCTAATGTTTTCATTTCCATTGCAACTAATCCATTAACATTGTTTCCTTCCTTAACTATGTCAAGAACATAGTATTCATTATAAAAATCAATATTTTTGAATCCAGTTGAGTGCTCAAACAGCGTATGCAATAATGCCATGCCAGTCTTATCAGCAATAAACCTTGTTCTGGGATATGTTTGCCCTCCAAAATACCTCAAAGCTATTCTTCCATCAGGCTGCCTGTTAAATGGAGCTCCCCAGGCATCCAGCAGATTAACTATATCGCCGGATTTTTTCGATAAAAGTTCAGCTGCATCCTGATCTACAAGATAATCTCCGCCTTTTACCTCATCATAGGACATAAAGTCTGGATCATCGTTTGGATCAGAATTGCCCATTACATATGCTGCGATTCCCCCCTCAGCTGCTGCTGAATGTGAACGTGTAGGGAAAACTTTTGAAACAACAGCAACAGAAAAACCTGCAGCTGCAACAATATTGGCAGCCATTAAACCTGCTAGCCCGCCTCCTAAAATAACTGCATCATACTCTTTTTTTTCCATTAAATTACCACCAGTATTTATTTTTTATGTTATAATATAATATAATAAAATATAATAGTTTTGTTTTTCGTTTTTAATGTGATGCGAAGTACTCATCAGCAAGTTTATTGTTCTTATTTACTGACTCAACGCTTTTCATCCATTCCTTCGCATCAGCCTCGCTGAACTTCAGGTCATATATTTCTTCAACGCCGTTCTTTCCAATTTTTATTGGAACTCCTATGAAGGCATTGCTAATTTTATAATTCTCTGCATGCTTTCCGGTGAGATAAGCAGCGCATGGAATTACTCTGTGCTCGTCATTTATTACTGCTTCAACCATAACAGATATTGATATGGAGGGGGCATAAAATGCAGTGCCAGTTTTGTAATAATTCAGTATCTCGCCGCCGCCAAATCTTGTTCTTTTAATAATTTCCTGAATCTTTTCCTCGCTGAGCAGATCAGATATTGGTATCCCTGCAACACTGGAGTAATGGATAAATGGAACCATATCATCGCCGTGGCCTCCCACTACAAACGCATTAACGTCCCTTACTGATACATCAAGTGCTTCGGCAAGGAAAGTCCTGAATCTGGAACTGTCCAGTGATCCTCCAAGGCCGATAATTCTTTCCGGGCTTATTCCAGATGCTTTTTCAATTGCATATGCCATTATATCTGCTGGATTTGTTACTGCTATTACTATGGAATCTGGTGAGTATTTCTTTATCTTTTCGCCAACATCTTTCATTATTCCTATGTTTTTTACTAAAAGGTCATCCCTGCTCATTCCGGGCTTTCTTGCAAGCCCTGCTGTTACAACGATTACATCTGATCCTTTCATGTTTTCATATTCCTTCGGATCCTGTGTGCAGAATCCTTTCAATTTGCAATCAAATCCAAAATGCGGTGCACCTTCCTGTATATCAAGGGCTTTTCCCTGTGCAACTCCGTCAACTATATCAAAAATATTTATGTCAGCAATATCCTTAATAGCCAGTACCTGGGCCACACTTGCGCCAACTGCTCCTGCACCTATAATAGAAATCTTCTTGTCCATATAACAGTATGGGCATTAAAATTAAATATTTTTGTATTGTCCTGAAAGTATTCATCGATTTAAAAGCAAAACGTAAATATTCATTTATTATGTACAATTATTATGATAGATTTAACTAAAATGAAGTTTGGGGATGAACTCTTAAAGCGTGGTTTTGCGAAAATGACAAAGGGCGGCGTTGTAATGGATGTTACCAATGCAGAACAGGCTAAAATAGCTGAAAAAGCCGGTGCTGTTGCTGTAATGGCTCTTGAAAGAGTTCCATCAGATATAAGAGCCCAGGGCGGTGTGGCGAGAATGTCCGATCCTTTAAAAGTAAAAGAAATTTTAGAATCGGTTTCAATTCCTGTTATGGCAAAGGTAAGAATAGGGCACCTCAGTGAAGCATACATACTGGAATCACTTGGGGTTGACATGCTGGATGAGAGTGAGGTTTTAACACCAGCAGATCCGTTTTACCATATAAATAAAAAGCTATACAAGGTACCTGTAGTTTGTGGCGCCAGAACATTTCCAGAGGCTGTAAGAAGAATATTTGAAGGTGCAGCAATGATAAGGACAAAAGGAGAGGCCGGAACTGGAAACATAATTGAAGCCATGAGGCATATCAGAACAGTTACCGATGGCATATATATATTGAACTCACTGACTTCGGATGAACTTTACAGTGTTGCAGAAAATATCGCAAAGGGTTATATTACTTTGAGAATGCAGACTGCTTCTGATCTCTACGGGCCTGACAGGGAGATGCCATATGATAATGTATATTACGGCATGGATTACAGAGAAATATCCAGTGAACTGTTTAAAATTATAAAAGAAATAAAACATGCAAAGAGATTACCTCTTGTGAATTTTGCTGCAGGTGGAATAGCAACACCTGCTGATGCAGCACTGATGATGAAAATGGGCATGGATGGAGTATTCGTTGGAAGCGGCATTTTTAAATCAGAGAATCCACAGAGAATGGCCGAGGCAATTGTAAATGCAACAGAAAATTATGAGGATTATAAATTGCTTGCAGATGTTTCATCCGGGCTTGAGGGAATGCATGGGCTTGATATTTCCGAAATAGAAAAACTGCAGAACAGATAAATTATTTTTAATGATTTTTTATGAAAATAGGAATTCTGAATATTCAGGGAGATGTTTCAGAGCACTTTGCAATGATCAGGAAGTTGCCAAAAAAATATGGTGCAGTGCCCGTAAATGTTAAAACAATAAATGATCTGGATGGCCTATCCGGCTTAATAATTCCAGGAGGAGAGAGTACAGTAATATACATGCTGCTGAAAAGATCTGGAATGTACGATAAAATTATTGAAATGGCCAATTCTGGTCTTCATATTATGGGTACATGTGCTGGGGCAATTTTAATTTCAAAAGATACCGGTGACGAAAGAGTTCATGGTATGGGAATAATGGATATTACAATCCAGAGAAATGCCTATGGCAGGCAAATTAATTCTTTTATAAAACAAATTGATATAAATGGAATAGGCAATTTTAACGCTGTATTTATTCGTGCTCCAGAAATTGAATTTACAGGAAAGGCACAGGTTTTATCCTCACTTGGCAATAAGCCAGTATTTGCAGT
>NZ_JBBIRC010000035.1:0-13689 GCF_037442045.1 Ferroplasma sp.
TATTTATACTAAATAGACATGTCTAATAAGACATATATGGAGAACTTACAACAAAGTGATGTTATCAGAATAGTTGCACTTATGGCATTTTCAGGAACACTCATTATATATGTTGAAACCATGATTGTTCCTGCTATTCCTGTTTTTATAACGTTCTTCAATACAACATATAACAATGTTTCATGGATACTTACAGCATATCTTATAACTGGTACAGTAGCCGCCGGGATATTTGGAAAGCTTGGCGATGTATATGGAAAAAGAAAAGTTTTTCTTATTCTTTCCTTCATATATGCTGTATCAGTATCTTTTGGTGGATTTGCAAGAACACTGGACGAACTTATAGTTATCAGAGTAATCCAGGGTATTGGCTTCGGCATGTATCCCCTTGCATATGCAATCATTAATGATGTCGTCCCAAAATCTAAACTGGCACTTGCCCAGGGCCTTATGAGCGCCACATTCGCTGTTGGAGCCGGCCTTGCTCTTGTTCTTGGTGCTTATATTACTGAAACATACAGCTGGCAGTGGTCATACCACGTTATGATTCCAGTTTCATTTCTGTTATTTATTTTATCATATTTTTACTTAAAGGATACTGTTAAGCCAGTTAAGCAAAAAATTGATTTTCTCGGAATATGGATACTGGCAGCATCTCTTGTGTTTTTTATCTTTGCACTTTCTGAAGGAAATACATATGGATGGCTCTCACCTTTAATAATTTCATTATTTTTATTGTCAATAGGAGGATTTTATGCATTTGTATTGCATGAAAGCCACAGCGAAGATGCTTTTATAGACATGTATCTATTGAAGTCTAAAAATATACTGATAGCAAATTTCGTAGGCCTGTTTACTATGGCAGGCATGTATTTCCTTCTTTTTACAGTTCCAACACTTTTGCAGGACCCTGCCCCTAGCGGATTCGGGAAATCAATATTTGAATCCGGCCTGATAATGCTGCCTGCCACAATATTTGCAATGCTGTTTGCCCCACTGGCTGCCAAAATTACCGATTCCAAAGGGCCAAAGGTTGCAATGCTGATCGGGCTCTCAGTTAGTTCTCTGGCTTTTCTAATTCTTCTTGTAGACAGGAGTACAGTAACGGACATTATAATTGCAGCAACAATTCTGGGCAGTGGATTTTCCTTTGTGCTTGTTGGGATAATAAATCTTTTATTAATATCGACACCAGCATCAAGAGCGGGAGAAAGCACAGGAATGAACACTGTTTTTAGAGAACTTGGGATGACTATAGCTCCGGCAGTCGGTGGGACTCTGGAAACCATGTATTCTGAACATGTAATAATAGGATTAATACCTTATAAGTTTCATGGCTTTCCATTTATACCTGTAACATATGGATTTCCATCCAGCACGGCTTATAATTTTATTTACATTACAGGCATAATTTTTATTTTAGTGGCCGTGCTGATTACAACCTTAGTAACAGGAAAAATAGGCGATAAAAATGAAAACATATAAAAAATTAATAGCAGGATTTATAATCCTTGCAATGGTAATGACAGCTATAGGAGCATCTGGTTTAGTTTCCAATGGGAATGCTAACCAAAATGCCATAAATCCAGAAACCACAGAAAATAATGCGTTAGCAGTAACATCGGTCTCATGGTACAGCCAGAATTCCTCAGAACTACCTGCGCCAGGGAGCAGTGGAATACCGCTTTATGTCACATTTATTGCATATACAACAATTAATGATATAAATATATCAATAAATTTAACGGCATATAAAGCACCATTATCATATGCATATATTTCTGGCCCTGATAAGAATGTAAGAACATTTAATGTTATGCCGGAAGTTGTGGCTGGGCACTCATACACAATAATGCAGCTTGTGAACATAAATAAAAGCAGTGAAAGCTCTTTTTATGATGAAAATTTAAGTTATTATAATTCAACAATATCCGGAAACACAACAATTACAATTCCAGTTGGAAAACCACAAATTGGGATAATATCTTATTCAACAAATCCGCCGGTAATTTATCAGAATGAAAAATTCATAAAATTAACAGTGTATACTGAAAACACTGGAACTTCTTCTATGAAAAATGTAAATGTGTATATAACATCGCCAAATTATACAATTGTATCTCCATCTAATTATAATATTTCATACTATCCACTGGGCAAATTACTGAATTTTACATTTTATATTGATGCAAAGAATGTAACTGGAAATTCACCGCTGGAATTTCATATTAATCAGAATGTATACACTTTGAATACATATATACATGGCAATGGAAAAACATCTTTATCTGTGGCAATAGAAAATACAAGGCTTATATCCAATACAAAAAAACAGCTCATGGTATTTTATCTTAACAATACAGGTACAAAATCTTTCATTGATATTGAAATACATATGTTGTCACCGGAAGTAATTTCAATATATGTATCTTCCTCAAATCCGCTGGGTGCACTCACTGCAAATAATGTTACATTTGCGCAGATCAGGCCAGGCGAGAGCATAAAAGTCACATACCTGGTAGATACATCTCCAGGGTCAGCCGGAACATATCCTGTACAGTTACTGGTACAGTATCATTTCAATAACACTGCCGAAACTTTCAATAAAGTATTTACATATAACCAGACAATACAGCCAACAACTGAAAAACAGATCAGCAGCACATTAACAGAGCCATTATATGCAGGTATGGCTGCATTAATAATTGTTATACTTGGTGCTATAGTTGCAGTTTCTGTTCATAACAGAAGAAGAACAGGAAAGGCAAAGAAAGGAAATGGAAACAAAAAAGATAATAATGGAACAGAAAAAAAGCCATAAATATTTTAATAACAATGGAATTGATATTTATGAATGACTATTCCCTCAGGATACTTTATATTCTCAATCTTCAGAAAATGACAGGGTACGGATTATCAAAGAGATTGTATAATTCAAATACTGGAAAAAATATTTCAAATGGTGCATTAATTCCGGTACTGAACAAACTAATGGCTGATGGGTTCATAGATTTTACAATTATTAATGGAAAAAAGTACTATAAACTAACCCCGGATGGAAAAAAATTTGTAAACAATATTCTTGATCTTAATGAGGAAGTTAAAGATCAGGCTATTTTTGATGCAATAGATCGGGAATTTCCGTATATTAATGTGTTTACAGATCCAAATGATTATATAATCCTGAAAGACCTGATAAAACAAATAGGACATCCAATAATTGAACTGATTCGCCAGGGTTTTTACATGAAAAAAAGAAACGACAGTGCAAATATTGAAGCTTTAGAGAGAAAGATTAGTGACCTGCTGGAAGAAGCAAAAGCAATTAATTTGGATGCAGATAAAAATAATGGATAAAGATATTATTATATCTTTAAAATTATCATACGTTCATATGCATTTTATAACTTTTTATTTAATATCTTTTGCCACATATACCATGTTACTGCCGCAATAAAAATTCTCCTGAACTATAAATTATCAAGATCTTTAAATCATATAAAATTATTGGGACCATTGTTTTATTTCTAGTTTTAATGCAATGCACTGCATTTGTTATTTTATTAAATATAAAAATGATGTATACATAACTGTATCTATTAGTGTCTCATTCAGGATTCAAATAACTTAAATCAAGCCATTCGACATTTTTCCTGACATAGAATAAATTTATTTCCTGGGAATAATTATAAATCTCTCTCCTTTTTATTTTCATTGTAGCATAAATTACTAATCCATACAAATAAAATCTTTTTCTTACTTTAACATCTTTCATATATGCGGTTAAATTTTTAATATTATTTATTCCAAGAGATCTCATTATGTCCATTACCTGGGAAAATCTCCGTTTGTAATAATTCAATCCTTTAGCATATCTTTTCTCCCTGTCATCAAAATTTACAGGTTCATTATCGAATAAGTATTTGTCGTATTGGAATTTTTCCATGTATAATTTATATCCCTCAGAAATAAAATGTGCCATTCTTTCAAAATCTTCAGCCCCATTTAAATCTCTCCACGGAACCGTAAAATTTGTTTGCCTGTAGCACAAAAAGCTAAGAAATACTTCATTTCTTTGCAAAGTTTTTATATATTTTTCTGCTAATTTTATGAATGGCTCTAGATATATGGTATCAAGATCAAATACCATAAATAAATCATTGTCATTCGATTCATCAAAAGCCATATTCATTGCTATATTCCTTCCAGATCCCCTTGTACTTTTTGCCTGTTTAACCTCAATAGGATATTTATTTGCCAGTTTTAATAAAATTTCATATGTCCTATCTGTAGAAAAATTATCCACTATCAGGAATTTCTTTTCTGTATTGATTTTATTCAGTGATTCAATAGATTGTTCAATTCTGGTTTCATTATTATACACTGTGCCATAAATATAAAGCATCAATATGTGATTTCTCATAGCATAATAAATTTTATTACAATAAACTTCTTTTATTATCAGTGTAATTATTAACTTTCTATTCAAATTATTGAAATAAAACATCTTTTATTTAAAATAAGGAAAATCCAGAATTTAACAACCTGAAATATGAAGAAGATATTGCAAATGGGCATTTTAAAAATGGTTAAATAGAGTTTTTATATAGTTTAAAGATGGATGAATACAGAACTGTTAAGATATGCCCACAGTGTGGTTCTCTTAGCATTAACTGGATTGCCGGCGGGATAGCCGGAGCAATTTATAAATGTGAAGATTGCAATTATGTTGGTGCTTTTATACTGGAAGTTAAAGTCAAAGATATTGAAAAATTTCAGAAAGAAATGAGAGAGAAGAAATAAAAGAATTTTTATGATACTGCTTATTGATGGCACTTCTGATTCAAGATCGCTGGCTTCTGATCTGGTTAATGCGGGTTATTCTATTATAGCAAGTGCCACGACCCCTGATGCTGTTTATAAATTGGAAAGCAACAACGTAAGGGCAATTACTGGAAGAATGGATTGTGAATTGCTCATATCAAAATGCAAGGAGCTTTCAATTGATGCTATTATTGATGCAAGCCATCCATATGCAGAAATAATGCATGAGAATGCCATAAAAGCTTCAGATGAACTAAAAATTCCAGTTATTAGATTTGAGCGCAACAAAATTGGAATAATTGATCGGAACATAACATATGTTGAAGATTATGCAAAGGCATCTAAACTTGCATCAATAACAGGGAAAAATATACTTATAACTACTGGAATAAAAAATGCAGAGGCTTTTGAGAATCTTATAATGGAAAAGAATGTATTTTTCAGGATTCTTCCAGAACCGTTAAATATAAAATTTCTGATTGATATGGGAGTAAAAAAAGATCATATTATAGCAATGGAAGGCAATTTTACAGAAAACCTCAATAAAGCAATAATGGAATTTTATAATATTGACACTGTAATAACAAAAGACAGCGGATTTAATACAGAACCAAAGATCAGAGCTGCGATGTCAATGAAAATAAATGTTATAATCGTTTCCAGAAAGGAATACGAATGGAAAAATGTCGGGCACTCAACGGTTGAAATAAAAAAGATTTTAAGCAATTATGGGATAAAATAAAAATATGACAAATATCCTGAAACCGTCAGAAATTTATAATCGCAGTTTCACATTTATAAGGGAAAAAATGGGACTTGGAAATTCCCTTAAAGATGAGATAATAACGCGAGTTGTTCACGCAACTGCAGACTTCGAAATCGGGAAATCGCTTATATTTTCATCCTCATTTATGGATTCACTACCATATATAAAGGGTAAACTGCAGGTAATAACAGACATAAATATGGTACTATCCGGAATATCCAGATATCCAAACAAAAAATGCTACATCAATGACAGCGCCATAATTTTAAGATCTTATAATACAGGGATTTCAAGGTCATATTTATCTATGAAAAAGGCATGTGAAGAGAACCCTGGAGCTATATACATAATTGGTGATGCGCCAACGGCACTTTCAGCTATTCTTGAGTCAATAAAGAATGGAATATGCTTTCCTGAACTCATTATAGGAGTACCTGTAGGATTTGTTTCAGCCCTTGAAGAAAAATCAAGGCTTTTATCATTTAATGGGAATTTCATAACCAATCTAAGCAATAAAGGAGGTTCGGCAGTAGCAGCTGCAATATTCAATGCAATAATGGCGTATTCAAATGTATATTGAGAATCCCGATAAAACCAACCTTCATTATGGATATACAACCGGTGCCTGTGCCACAGCAGCAACTAAAGCAGCCCTGAATATGCTGATTACTGGAAAAACAGTAAACAGTGTTCAAATAAATTTGCCGGCAAAAAAAACTGCAAACTTTTTAATTGAACACCAGCTTATTAATAACAATTATTGCATTGCTGCCGTTAAAAAGGATGGCGGGGATGATCCTGATGTTACAACTGGATTGTATATTTATTCAAGGATTGAATTCAGTACAGAACCTGGTATAAAAATTGCTGGCGGTGAAGGTATTGGCACCGTAACAAAAGAAGGGCTTCCAATAAAGCCAGGAAATCCTGCAATAAACCCTGTTCCGTTGAAAATGATCAGGTATACAGTGAATGAAATACTTGAATTTAACAACATAACATGTGGAATTAAAATTACAATTTCTGCCCCCGGTGGCGAAGAAGTTGCAAAAAAAACATGCAATCCAAAACTTGGAATTATGGGGGGCATTTCAATACTTGGTACCAGAGGAATAGTAATTCCATTCTCGGATTCTTCATGGAAAGCTTCAATAGTACTTGGAATTCGTGTTGCTTCCAGAATGGGCATCGATACATTAGTTTTCAGTACAGGTGGCAGAAGTGATACTGCAGTTAAAAATCTATATCTGGATTTTAAGGAAGAACAATTTATAGAAATCGGTGATTTTCTTGGTTTTTCCTTGAAAAGAGCTGTTGATGCAGGCATGAAAAATATTATTATAGCAGGAATGGCAGGTAAAATATCAAAACTGGCCAACAATAACATGGATCTTCATTCATCAAAAAGCAATATTAATTTTAATTTTCTTGCTTCAATCGGAATAGCTTCTGGCTATAACGATTATATTGTTTCCAGAATAAGAAGTGCAAATACAGTGCTGGAAATTATGGAATTAATCAAATATGATCCTGTATTCATCGATATTCTTAAAAATATGTCTATTGAAAATGCTAAAAGAATTACTGGAAATAAAATAAATATATCAGTAGAAATTATAAAAAATGAGTATAAATAAAATAATAAAATAAGTTTTTTTAATAGTCAGCTTCGGCATCAATCTCCTTTGTAGGATCAAGAAGTGATTCTGCAGACATAAGCGGCTCTTTTGGAGCGCTGTTTAATCCTATTACAAAGAACATTGCAGCATATATTCCAAGAACAACGTAATCCAGAGGATATGCAATCAAGTTTATTCCGCCTGTTGGTGAACCCCCAAGGTATGACAGCAATATCATTCCGGCTATATACACTGGTATCCATGCTGAATTTTTGAGATTTAAGCCCATGAAATGCTTTTTGTTTGCCTGGTATATGAATACAACTGATCCCGCAAGAACTGCACCAAGTGCATATAATGTCGTTGGAAATGTTGACCAGTATATAAGAAATGTTGCAACCTCGAATGAAATAAAGGCCCAAAGCATTGGATATGGTATTTTAAAAGGCCTTTCTACATCTGGATACAACCTTCTCAGTACCGGTAGTGAGATCGATGCAACAGCAAAATTAGCCACAGCAGCTACAACGACAAAGTCAACAAGTGCATACCATGAAGGGAGAGGCAAAAGGAATATTATAGCAAGGACAAGAGCCAGTATCAGAGCAAAGTAAGGTGCACCATGTTTTGTTGTTTTCCTAAAAGCTCCCGGAAGGGCTTCCTCTTCTGAATATCCGAATATAATTCTGCTTGCTCCGGTCAGGTAAACACCCAGAGTTCCACCTGGCGAAAATATTGCAAACATGAAGAATACTAGAACCATTCCTCCTAATAAATCTGCCTCACCAACCGTCATGCCAGGAATAATATTTGCCCTTATTATAGATGATAGAGGAGATCCAAGTGCTGACACAAAATTCCAGTCACCGGTCTGTATTCCAAATCCAGCCCAGCTTACTGTCCCCACTATAACAAATGCCATTCCAATATACATAAGTGATTGAACAGCAAGCACAGTTCCAATGATTTTTGGCATTGTTTTTCCGGGGTTTTTAACTTCCCCTGCCATATCAGCTACCTGCCTGTACCCCCCAAATGAGAATAATATTCCAGATGCAGGAATGGCTATAAACAATCCACCGACTGATGGCATAAATCCTGCAAATCCACCTGCACTGCTGGCTCCAGCCAGCCCAGATGTAAAGTTTCCCCAGTGCCATATGAACATGGGCAGTATTACGATAAATGCTACAACAACACCGATTTTAACCCATGTAAGCACCTTATTGAATTTTCCAAATCTTGCTATTCCAACCATATTTAAGGCAAAGAATCCTAGCAAAAGGATTATTGACAGCAATATTCCTGAAACTGTTAAAATACCTGTGGTGGAATTGTACAGAAATGGAAAATATAATGATGCGTAAGTTGAAACTGCAACCGCTTCTATAGCAGGAATAGTTGCAGCCCAAATCAGCAATCCCCATCCTGAAAGGAATCCTCCGTATGAACCGTACGAATAGTATGCTACCCTTGCGCTTATTCCGGATCTTGGAAACATTGCAGCATATTCTGCAAATGGAAGTGTTACCAGTACAATGAATATTGCAGCAAGAATCCATGATATTATTACTGCTGGCCCGGCATAACCTGTTCCTCCTGCTGCTGCGAACAGTATACCTGAACCTACTGCACCACCAATGCCAAACATAATGGCTTCATGTGTGCTCATTCCTCTTCTCATTCCGGTTTTGGTTCGTTTCCCCAAAACTTTATTATCTACTTCTTGCATAAATATTGATAGTGTGACTATATATAAACATTCTCATCAAATTTATGAATATTTATTAATCCGTATTGTAAAATAATTAGTATAATTAAATAATTGTTGGATATCTCAGAATATTGTAAGACTTTCATACGCTATTATATAGTATTTATATCATAAATAATTTAACTGAATATGTCGGAGATAAATAGTATTATATGGCATTTTTATATGTTTAATCAATATCAATAAATCATGACAGTATTAAATCAGAGAGATTATGAACGGTTTACGTGGAAACACAGGAAATTACTAGTCTTGTATTCGCTTATAATAATTGCAATTCGAATCATAACGGAAGAGATGCATACAGTAATTGAAATAGTATTAAATGATATAATAACAGTAATGGCAATAGCAGGTTTTTTATTCCTGGCTGAAGTTTTACTTTTGGAAAATTATAAAAAATCAATAGAAAAAATGCAAAAAAATTTATAAACTCTTTAAAGTTTATTTATAATATCAACAAGGCTATCTCCAAATTCCTTTGTGCCCAGTGCAGGAACATTGAAAAATTTAGCAAGGTCCTGTGTCACTTTTTTCTGTTCAATAGTCTGTCCAATAGCTTTCTCAATTACATCATATGCTTCTGTCCAGTTCAGGTATTTCATCATGAGCTGTGCACCACGAATTAATCCAAGAGGGTCTGCAACATTTTGCCCTGCATATTTTGGGGCTGTACCATGCACTGCCTCAAACATTCCTGCATCATCTCCAACATTAGCACCGCCAAGAGTTCCAATATTCCCTATAAGTGCCCCTGCTGCATCTGATATGTAATCCCCATCAATATTCGGTGCCAGTATAACTTCATAATTTTCTGGCCTGGTAATTATCTGCTGAAACATGTTATCAGCTATCATATCATTTATAAGTATCTTGCTGGGATCATCCCGGGATGTGTATTCCCCAAACTCATTTTCAAGCGTTTCGTATGCCCATTCTCTAAACGCACCCTCTGTATATTTCATTACGTTTCCCTTATGCATTATTGTAATTTTCTTTTTATTGTTTTCAATTGCAAATTTTGCAGCAGCTCTTGTAATTCTCTGCGTTTTATATTTGCTCATGGGTTTTATGCCTATGCCGGAATCATCACTGATTTCAACCTGTAATTTATCTTTAAAGAATTTTCTAATTTCTGCGGCTTCTTTGCTGTCATATTTATATTCTATTCCCATATACAGATCATCTGTGTTTTCCCTGAATATTGTTAGATTAACGTTTTCAGGATGCTTAAGCGGGCTTTCCAGACCTTGCATATAACTTACAGGCCTGATATTGGAATAAAGATCAAGCATTACTCTGATTCTTACATTTATGGATTTAAAGCCTGTGCCGATGGGAGTTCCCAGTGGAGCTTTCAGAAGAACCCGGTACAGTTTTATTGCTTCCTGTGATTCCTCAGGAAACCTGTCGTTCTTTTCTTTCAGTGCTTTGTCCCCTACAAGTATTTCCTTCCAGTCTATTTTTTTATTTTTGTAAGCCTTTTTAACAGCGGCGTCAACAACTTTTCTGGCAACGTCCATAATTTCTGGCCCAATGCCATCTCCGTCTGTATACAGAATTGTTGGATTGTCTGGCACATTCCACTTTTTATTTTCAAATGTTATTTTTCCCATAAAAATCAATATGTTATCGATATATTAATTATTAATATTTCTAACGGTACATTTCAATAACAATCTGCTCCAATTTTATTATTTTATCCGTTGCCTGCTTTTTCCAAATTCTCTTACGATGCTTTGAGCCGGAATTTTCTTTCTGACTTTTTTTAATATTCCTTTGTTTTCCATTATATGTTTAATTCCATAAACCGCAGAGACTATGGCAAGAACAGCAATGCTTATTTCTATTGCTGGAAGCCCGAGATAACTTATTGTAATGAATATTGTTATTATGCCTGCTGCAGGTATAAGGAAGAAATATTTTTGCTCCCTTAAACTTTTTGGATTTTCATTTTTTACCTTTCTCCAGAGAATTATTGCTGAAAAATCTATTATTGAATATGCTATGAGCACAGAAACATTTGAAGCTTCGATTATTGTTGAAAAACCAACAAAATATACAAAAATCAAGCTTATTGCCATGGATAGCAAAATTGAATAGACAGGTGTACCATACTTATCTATTTTCCCGAATTGCATGGGAATTTCTCTGTCCCGCCCCATGGCATAAAGCACCCTGCTTGTACCAAGTATTCCCGTAAGTACGACACCGGCGGTTGCAGTGATTCCCCCTATTGCTATGATTACAAGAAGATATGGATTGTGCAGAACAGCTATTGCAGCAGATAACGGTGCAGAGGCCGAAGCCAGCCCAGAAGCAGGGATAAGGCCAATAGCAACTACTGCTATTACTGCATAAAGGGCTGATGATATTATAATAGAAAATATTATAGCTTTTGGTATATTCTTTTCAGGATTTTTAACTTCATCACCCACAGTGGTTATACGTGAGAAACCGGTAAAAGCAAAAAATATAAGGGCAGAACCTTCCATGATTCCTGTAAATCCATGTGGTGCAAAATTTGTAAAATCGCTGGTCCTGAAATAGAATATGCCAGAGATAACAAAAATTATTAAAATGATAATATTAACTCCAACTAATATCGATAATGTCTTTGCTGAATTTTTTAATCCGAGCATGTTAAGTATTGCAAATAGTATTATTACTGGAATTCCAAAAATTATAAGAGTTATGTGAAGATGAAACAGTGCATTAATGTAACTTCCCATGCTGAGTGAAACTGCGGAAATTGCAATCATATTGGAAAATGTCCACATCGTTCCTCCAATAAATCCGGCAGAAGGGGCAAATGAATCCTTTGCATATTCATAAACTCCACCTTCCTTTGATATGTGCTGTGCGATTTCAGAGAAACTTAATCCTGTAAATATGGCAATTACCGCAGAAATAAAAATTGAAATAATTATTGCAGGGCCTGCCCTGCCTGCAGCTATTCCAATAATCACGAAAATCCCTGCACCTATAATGGCACCAAGATTAATTATAATTGCAGAACGGAGCCCAAGAATTCTCCTTAATCCGTATGAAGCCATTAATCCTTATTGTGCCCATTAATAAATAAAGTACCTATTTTTTAAAAAAATTAGTTAAAGAAATTTAAAAATAATTTAATATGATAAGTATATTATTTATAATATGTGTGAGGACTGCATGGACGAAAATTGCAAATGCGAGAGTTGCTATAATTACAGGCATTATTCTGCATGCCCTATCTGCGGGCACACCATTTTCCTTGACTGCTGCCAGGGATTTATAAAGCATAAATATGACGTGGAATTTAACTTAAATCATGATTCAAAATGATCTTTTATCCTCTTTAATGCATCCTCTGTGCCCTGCTCAAAATGCCCCTGCAGTTTTTTGGAAAACGCCCTGAGCAATGGTGAAAGTTTAATATTCCATATGGATATGATTTTTAAGGGACTCTGGCCTTCAAGCCTTGTAATTTTTTCTCCTGTAAATGGCCCTTTTATATATTTCTCAGTTATTGTAAAATTTTTATCATCTGTTTCAAGTTCCATTTTTCCTTTTCCCGGAAAGGCGAACTGTACCATATAATAATCGCCATCTTTTTCTATGCTTCTTGTTCCGTGCCAGTATTCAGGTATTTTTTTGTAATCTATTATCAGATCCCAGACGGCATCTTTGCTGCTGTTAACTTCTATTTCTTTCTGAAACTCCATTAATAGTTATTTATGCGTTATATATCATATTATGCATATATATATGTTTCAATCCAAATTATTTTATAGAACAAACAGTTAATATTATGGAGATTTTTATGGTTAAAACATACAGTAAAGAAGATCTTATTGAAATATATGCTACAATGGTAAAAAGCCGTAAGTATGAGGAAAAACTACGTGATATTTACCTTAGCGACAAAAAACCGCTTTTCAATATTGCTGCAGGGAAAATACCAGGTGAAATGCATTTATCTGCAGGGCAGGAACCCTCTGCTGCATGGATGTCTGTTCTCCTAAGAAATGATGATTTTGTGTACAGCACACACAGACCCCATCATACTGCCATTTCAAAAGGAGTGGATTTAAACAAAATGACAGCAGAGATTATGGGAAAGCACGAAGGCCTGAGCAAGGGCAAGGGAGGGCATATGCATATTTTCGATAAAAAAGTAAATTTTGCATGTGCAGGCATCGTTGGTTCCTCTTTCCCTCCGGCATTGGGGGCTGCCCTTGCATTTAAACTTGACAAAAAGGACAATATTGCAGTGGCATTCGGCGGCGACGGCGCTTTGAATCAGGGGATGTTTCTGGAATCATTGAATCTTGCGTCCCTATGGAAATTGCCTGTTGTTTTTGTAATAGAAAACAATGACTGGGCAATATCAGTAGAAACAAAAGACTCTACACCTCTTGCAAATGATGCTGTAAGAGCTTCAGGTTTTGGCATGCCTGGAATATACGTGAAAGATAATGATCCGGTTAAAATGTACGAGGCAGCAGAAGAAGCTGTCAAACGTGCCAGAAATGGAAATGGGCCAACTCTGATAAGCATAGATACGTACAGGTATTACGGCCATTTTGAAGGTGATCCTGAAATTTACAGGCCAAAGGATCAGGTAAAAGAACTGTTAGCAAAAGATCCAATAAAAATACTGGAATCCAGGCTGATTAAGGATGGAATTATAACTCAGGATGATGATGATAGAATACAGAATT
>NZ_JBBIRC010000036.1:0-13610 GCF_037442045.1 Ferroplasma sp.
ATATATCAATAGAAGAAATATGCAGGAACCACGGAATAGCATTTTCTTTCCTTATAGATTATGATCTCTGATTTATTGACAGTTTTACAGATTTCAAAAAATTTAAATAGCACAATTATAATTTAGTTTAATGAAATGTTCTACACCTAATTGTACAGGAGAAATGGAGCCAGCAGGAAATATGAATTTTAGAGTAGGTGGTTACACTGGAATAGGCGGGATGTTCCTGGGAGGATGGAATGATTTGTCAGAAACCACTCAAACATTTACATTATACAAATGCAACACATGCGGAAAAGTTGAATTGTACGAGCCACAGCCTCAGCAGGATAATTCAGTTGAAAAGAAACATCATTTTCTTTAACGCCTGAAATAATTTTTTGATTCATTTTTGTTGTTAGTTTCCTTTACAATTTTTTTCTGTTTCTTTATTCCAAAAGGGTCTATAGAAGAATGAGTTTCTGATATTGTGTCTTCCCTCTCACCTTTTATTTTTTCCTTTTTGTTTTCCGGTAACTGATCTTTTACATTCTTAATTGCCATCTTATTTCTTATCGGTTTTATTGAATTTCTATTTCCATTATTGTCTTCACTCATAATTATTCCCCGTTATTTTTCCATATAATATGAATCAAAATAATTGTATTCAAAATCCATATGGATTCCAGGTTTAAAGCCTGCATCAGTAAATATCTCATTTAATTCATCATGGCATATTCTAATATCCAATGGTGGGCCCATCTCACTTTTTTTATTAAACTCTATTAAATAAACATTCAGTGGTTTTTTGGAATTATTTATCATAAAATTCAGTACATCCTTTCTGCATTCTATGTCATGGAAAACAGTAGAAAAGAATATTTTATTAAATCCTTTTATGTCTACTCTGCACATATCTTCGTTAACGATGCTGAAATTTGACATATCCATAAGCCTTTTTCCAATATGCGGGATAACATCAGGGTTTCTTTCAACTGCATATACCTTTCCGGAAGTAAGTTTATCTGCAAATATTTTAGAGTAAAAGCCATCTCCTGCTCCCATATCTATAATTATATCGTCGGATTTTAAATTCATCTCTTCAACAATTTTATTGTAAGGGATATATTTCTCCCTGAATTCATTTATTCTTTCATATCTCATTAACATTTAATATGTATATAATATTTTAATATTTCTCACTTAATGCCTAAGTTGCATAGCAAGAGATACTTGTCTTTAGGAAAAGAAGAAGAAAATATCTATAGAAACAGGGATGATTACCAGAAAAAGCGTGATGGCAAAAATTGAAGCAGAAATATAGAAAAGAAATGATAACACTATTGAATACTCGAGTTTTGTTTCTAGATGTAATTTAATGAATACGAATATAACAATGAGTCTTTATGCATATATCTTAATGTGACTATTAACAAAGTTTATTAGTATATGCGCATTTACTAATATGAGAATTATATGACAGGAAAAATAGCAATAGTAATAAACTCAGGGCTTGATCAGCGCGAAAAGGTAATGTCTGGACTTCATGTTGCAAAAAGAATCCATGAGGCCAGGAAAGAGAACGGAATAGAAATGGTTGAAGTTTTTCTATTCACTGGCGGTGTCAGGGCTCTAGAAAAAGATCAGAAAAATGCTGATATGCTGGATGCAATCAAGGAACTACGGGAATCGGGGATTTTAATTGAGGCCTGCTCAAACCAGGTCAAGAGCTGGAATATAGAAGATATATTCTCCAGCAATGGAATAAATCTGGAGTTTGCCAGGGATGCATTTTCAAGATATGCAGTTCAGGGATACACTGTCATTTCTTTCTGATTTTGAGGAGATAAATGATAATAGTAACAAAACTTCCGGTGTTTACGGTTCTCGATACCGAATCAAGCCATGGAAGGTATTCACAGAGTACCATAAAAATAACCTTTGATGACATGGTAAAATTCCATGGACACGCCTGTGATGGTCTTTACCGCGGCACATATGCCCTATCAGTTGGTTTAAAATCCTTATTTCCAAACGATATCATAGATAGGACAGATATCAGGACAATATCACGCAACAGTCCCTGCCTTGGAGATGCCGCTTCCTATCTTACCGGGGCAAGAGTAAGATTTGGAACCCAGGATGTAGCGGGCGTGCCAGGTGTGTGGTATATATTGCAGAGGATTTCAACAGAAGAAGCAGTAAAAGTAGCTGAAGAGCCCGGATTTTTTCCCGGGGAAGTATTAGATGCTGAAGCATCCCTTGATATTGCTACCAGAGAAGAATTGCCTGCAAAGCTTGATCAGCTAAAAGAACTTCAGGATAATTGGGTAAATAATATTCTTCTTAAAACTAAGCCAGAAGACCACTACTACGCTAAGAGAATAGATTACAAATGGAAGGAAGTCAAGTATGAAAACACAGGTATAAGAAGTGATATTAAATTTAAGAATGTGATGCGGTAATATGGTAAAACCACAATTTAATTCAAGCCTCCCAGAGCTCGCTGATATATTCAAGGTTCTTGGAGATCCTACCAGGTTGAATATATTAGCACTCATACACATTCAGGAATTGTGTGTCTGCGAAATAACTTCAATTCTCAATATATCGCAGTCTAATGCCTCCCAGCATCTGGCAAAGCTGAGGTTAGCAGGTCTTGTAAAAGAGAGGAGAACTGCCCAATGGATTTATTATTCAATTAACCCGGAATCATTTCCACTGATTGTTGAAATTCTTGGATTACTCCCCGATGCCTCTAATGAGTTGAAAAATATAGGAGATTTTCCTAACCATCCAGGATGCAAGATTTAATTGTACATATTTAGAAGGATAAATTATCTCTTTCGGTTATGGTCATTTAAAATTTCATAAAATTTCAATGAGTTATATACCATATGCATTATATAATCGTACAGTGCAAATTAATAACAAATAAGTAAACCATGGAATGCTGAATAGTAATATATTATTGTAATAGACTATTTCGAAAATAATATACCAGTAACGAAATTATGCTGGAATCATGGTATAATACTATCATTATTGTATAAAGAGAAGAATGAATTTTTAGATGTAAATAAAATTATATATGGAGATCAAAAACTCTGATTGAACATAATTTTAAAATATATTAAATCAGTTATAAATAACGAATTAATTATGCAATAGACTGTTGCTTAACAATATATTACATAAGGAATATGTTCAGTGTTTATCTTTCTACCATCTTTGCTGAAATAACCTTGAAAGCTTTTGTAAGGTCTTTCTCATCAAGAAGTATAACGGTATCGCTGTAAAATGAAATCATATCCAGTATATTTAATCCGGCTCTATATAAAAGCATTGTAATAAAATTGACATAACCCTTTGTTTTTTCAATTTCTTCAGGGCTTATAATTGTAAGCTGGCCAAGATTTTTTTTATACTGTATTATCTGGTCATCGGCAAAGAAATTGGCAAATCCTTCTATTGTGCTGTTATCACCGACAAGTGAAAAAGAATTTGTTGTTTCAACTAAATGCACAGAATTTAACTTTTTTAAATTTCCAATAATTCCTGTAATGATTTTAAGGCTGTCATAGCTCTTTTTTATTACTATTAATGAAATATTTGATGCCATTTCAAGATTTGACTTATCCAGAATTTGGGAACTGGAAGATGGCAATTTATCATCCCTATATCTTTTAATGGCTGCCATTGCTGCATCAATATCATCTATACCAGCATCAACCATTATCTCACGTGCCAGTGCAGAAATGTTGATAATTCCATTATTTAAATAATCTTTTATGTCTGGATTTTCATTAATGTACTTTCTGACAATCTCTGCGGTATTAACCATTTTATACTGTATAATCAAATTGTTAAAATAATTTATTAATTAAATATGAAAAGGATATTAACCACTTTATAATTTGGTTATATGTTTGATTACATTCCAACGGTATTAAGATCACAGGAAATCATAGACAAATCATTTCATAAAGCTTCAAATATAGTTGAGCCATATTTTCCCAGAAAAGAACTAAAAATACGCAAGGAAATCACAGATAGAATTTCTACGATTGAATCAATTTCCACAGGCCATCTGGATAAAATTATCAGAAAATTTCCAACCATTGAGACAATGCATCCATTTTATTTCGACCTTATTGATTTAATGTTTGATGTTGACAAATACAAACTGAGCCTTGGTAATGTTCAGTGGACAACCGATAAAATTAAGGATTTCAGCACCATTTACATAAAAAAACTGAAGGGCGCAAAAACAATAAATGATATGAACACAATAATGAAAACATATTACGGGCGATTTTCATCGTTGATAAATAATATAAATAAAGATCTTTTATATCTGGGAGAATGCAGAAATTATCTCCGCAGGCTTCCCGGAATAGTAACTGATATACCGACTTTCATTATAGCAGGAATACCAAATTCTGGAAAAAGCTCATTAATTCAAAAATTGACAGGAACATCACCGGAAATTGCAAGTTATCCATTTACGACAAAGGAAATACTGATTGGATACAAAAATATAGGAATAAGGAGGGTGCAGTTCATTGATACGCCAGGAATCCTGGATCGGCCAATGGAAGATCGAAACGATATTGAAAAAAGGGCAATAATAGCATTATCAAAAATCGAAGGAACAATATTATTTCTATTTGATTATTCTCAGACTTCCAACTATACAATTGAACAACAAAACAACCTTTATAATGAAATCTCTGAAACATTTTCGAATAAAATTATAAGGGTCCAGACAAAGATCGATATCAGTGAAAGAAAAGAGGAAATATGCATATCGTCTGTAAGTCCTAACGGGCTTAAAGAACTTGATGAAGTTGTAGTATCAGAAGTGGATGGTTTTTATGCAGCAAGAAATCAGGAAACAAGTTATTAAAAACGCATATCTTCATGGTGGAAAGGCAGATATTTCATCTGTTGTTGGGAAATTAATTTCAATTAATCCAGATGTTAAAAAAGATATGAAAAACGTTATGGCATTGATCAGGCAGGAAGTGGAAAATGTAAATGCAATGACTTATGAACAGATATCCAGTATCGTAAACATTGAATTTCCAGATATACTTATAAAAGAAAAGAAAGAGGAAAAGCACGAACTTCCTGATCTGCCCAATGTAAATGGGGAAGTTGTTATGAGAATGGCCCCATCACCATCAGGGCCGCTGCATATAGGGCATTCAAGAATGGCGATTCTCAATGATGAATACGTAAAAAGATACGGAGGAAAGCTCATACTTAGAATTGAGGATACAAATCCTGAAAATATAGATCCTGATGCCTATGATTTAATCCCTGAAGATTTAAAATGGCTCGGCGTAAATGTTACCGAAACTGTAATACAATCTTCAAGGATGGAATTTTACTATTCAGAAGCAAAAAGAATGATATCTGAAGGTTATATGTATGTAATCGAGGAAAACCAGCAAGAATTTCACGATTTGAAACTGAAAAAGATACCAGTAAAGGAAAGGAATGCTGATCCAGAGGCAAATTTAGAAAAATTTGAAAAAATGCTCTCAGGTTATTACAGTGATGGTGAAGCTGCATTGGTAATGAAAACAGATATAAACCATCCTAACCCCTCAATAAGGGACTGGATAGCCTTCAGAATAAATTCCCATGAGCATCCACTGACAGGAAACAAATATTGTGTATATCCTACCATGAATTTTTCAGTATCTATTGATGACCATTATCTTGGATTAACACATGTAATAAGAGGAATAGACCATCTGGTTAACACTGAAAAGCAAAAATATGTGTTTAAGTACAATAACTGGAAAATTCCCGAGTACTTCCATTATGGCTTCATAACAATACCTGATACGGTGCTCAAAACAACAATAATAAAAAAGGGAATAAGGGCAGGCGAATATTCAGGATGGGATGACATAAGGCTTGGAACTATCCTTGCCCTTAAAAAAAGAGGTTATAGCCCGGAAACGTTCAGAAAATACTGGGTCAATTCCGGAATGAACAAAAGCAACGCAACATTTTCATGGGAAATCTTTAATTCTATAGACAGGGATATCAGAGACTTCAATACCGAAAGATATTTCTTTGTCCCGGATCCGGTTTTAATAAATTTAAAGAATCCGGAACCCATAAAAAGCCATGCAATGATTCATCCACAGAGGCCGGAACTTGGCTACAGGGAATATATTCTTGAAAAAAATGCCAATATATATTTGCCAGAAGAAGATTTGAAAACGATAAATGAAGGAGAAATAATTAGAGTTAAAGATCTCTGTGTTGCTGTGAAAACGAATGGAAGCCCAGTATATAGCAATGAAGAGCCATCGAAAAGGGTAAAAATTATCCAGTGGGCCCCTGAAAATTCTAACAATATTGAAATATTATATCCTGATGGCACCACAGTTCCAGGAAAAATAGAGCCACTGGCAATGAAAAAACATAAAGTTGTGCAGCTAGAACGTTACGGTTATGTTAATCTTGACGGAACAAAAGGATACTTCCTATACAAGTAATTTTGCAATTTTCATGGTCTCAAAATAAAAAATCATAAGTCCATGTTTACTATATAGTTATTATGAATACTGATGACCAGAGAGAGGTAATATGCGGAGGAGACCCTGAGAATTACCTGAAAGCATTTCTTAAAGGGCTCTATTTTGATTTAGATGACAATGAAGAAATAAAAGTTATATTTTCTCCAGAGAAATTTCCTTTTAACAGAGAAAAATTCGAAGAAATGGCAAGGGCTGCAAAACTGAGTTTAATAGATTACAGTGAAACTGAAAAGGAAAAGGACATAATATTAAGAAAATAATTTATATTTTTCCCATGTGGTTGCCCAGAGCAATGGCCAGTTTATAGAGGAATTGATGGTCTTCACCGCCCTGTATTATTCCACAGCATTCCTTTTTATTAAATTGTATCCTTCTAATTTTTAAAACATTGTACTCCATTTTCGCATCTATAATTTCACTGCCAAAAGAGATTTTTTCAACAAAAGATCGTTTTTCCCTTAAAATTTCGGCATCAATTATAAAATAGGCATTTTCAGGTATTATTCCACAGCAAAAGATATTTTTATCATCATATTTTAAAAGAAATTCTTTCTTATCTTCCATATGAATCGATGCTGCAATGATATATTTTACAGAACATGTATTGAATATTTTTACTTTTATATTTCCTGCTTTGCCTTTAAAATAGCTTTTGTCAGCAATAAAAATATACGCTTTATTGTTTCTTATTTCTATTCTGTTGAATCCAAGATGTCCGTAACTATCATAAACAAAGCCCAGTGCAAGGTATTTTACATTATTTAATGAATCATGAAGCAATGGAATGGATTTTAGACCCTTGAATGAATGTTTGAATTTTTTCTTTTTTATAAAATAGTTATTATCTTCCTTTATACTATTTACAGATCTTATTTTGGCCTCATATTCCTTTGTTTTATTATCCTTAAATAAATCTACGTATACTTTCCAGCCATTTGATTCTAAGCAGTCCATGCACCTAAATTATTTTCCCCAATTAATCTTTAACTAATTAAACTATTATAGCATTAAATTCCAATAATAAAGGATATTTTCTAATAATTTTAAAAAATCTAGATTTTAGGATCCACAAATAAAATGAAAATACCATGTTTTCAATTATTTCTTAAACACCATGGCAAAATTTTTAAAAAAATATGTTTTTGGAAATTATCAAAGTTATAATATTTTTAATGTTTAACTTTTATACTCAAAATTATATTTCATATATTTAACAAAAATACATTGTTTTACAATGGTATCATCCATTGACTTCCCAAATCATTACATTAATTATCTTGTCTACCAATATTTAATATAACAGGATATACTGAAATTTGTGATAATCAACATTTGTTCCAATAAAAACTCTTATAGTTAACAGATTAATTATAATAAATTGGAAGCACAATATTTAATAAATAACTTATGGGTAATTATTGCCGCATTGCTTGTATTCACCATGACCATTTCAGTGGGTTTTCTAGAAATCGGTGAAATGGGAAAAGGATATAAAAGAGCTTTAATAAAAACAGTAATGATTACTGGATTATCACTTGTTGTTATGGCAGTAATAGGATTTAATACCGCTTTTGCACCAACATTATATGGAGTAATCGGGAACCCTCTTTATTCAAAGGGATTATTGCTCGGTTCATATTCTGGAGTTTCTTTCAATGGGGTATGGTGGTCGATGAAGCCAAATTACTTTAATACAGGTTTAACCGAATATACTTATTTTCTTTTTGAAACTGCCTTTGCCTCAGTGACACTTGCTCTTGTTGGCCTGGTTGTCCTTAAGAAAATGAAATTATTGCCTTTCTTTATATTCGCTATTATTTATTTTATAATCATATGGAATCTGCCTGCTGCGTGGATCTGGAATCCAACTGGCTGGCTGTATGAAATCGGCATGCGTGATTTTGCCGGTGGCCTTGTTGTGCATGGAGCAGCCGGAGCAGCAGGTCTTGCAATAATGGTAAGAATATACATTGAAGAACGGAAAAAGAAAATAAATTCAAATAAATCCGCGTTAAAAATAAATCATACATGGTTAACCCTATCAATTTTATTGCTTCTTGTCGGATGGTTTGGATTCAATCCAGGAAGTGTACTTGCCTTCAACACTGAGGCAATGAATGTTGCAGTTGTCACATTTTTAGCCGCTGGTTCAGCAATGCTTTCCACAGCTTTATTTGTATGGTTAATAAACAAAAAGGATCCAGCAATTGGAGATTTTGTTAATGGCATACTGATGGGATTAATAATCATAACCCCTCTGGCTGGATTTGTCAGTGCAGGAAGTGCCATAATCCTTGGCATTATTGGAGGGCCCCTGCTCATATTTTCGGAAAACATGCTTCAAAAAGTAAAGTGGCTCGATGATCCTATGGGATTAATGCCGGGGCACGCTGTTGGAGGGCTATTTGGAATCATTATGATTGGATTTTTCACACAGCATGCATTTGCTATTGCTTCTGGAGATCCAACAATTCCCAGCGGAATATTTTTCAATGGGGGCATGAGTGCGCTGCATCAGCTGGGCATTGAATTGTTTGGAATAGTTGTTGTAATGGTAACCGTTTTTGCCATATCTTATGCAGTTTTGTCTGCCATAAGCAAAATAACACATGGAATTATTGAAACCGAAAATAAGGATGAATAATATCTGTTTTTCCCTATTCCATTTTTATCCACAATAACAGGTTCATATTAAAAAAACTTATAACCAGCTGTTGTATTATAGAGAGATACCATGGATAATTATGATGCATCACAGATACAGATTCTAGAGGGACTTAAAGCAGTTAGAAAAGTTCCGGGAATGTATATCGGATCAACAGGACCAGATGGGCTTCACCATATGGTGTATGAAGTTATTGATAACTGTATAGACGAAGCAATGGCTGGTTACGGATCTGATATAAACATAGTAATTTATAAGGATGGATCCATATCTGTCGAAGATGACGGAAGAGGAATACCTGTAGATATTCATCCAAAATATCACAGGCCCGGGCTTGAAATCGTTATGACCGAACTGCACAGTGGAGCAAAGTTTGACAAGCATGTTTACAAGGTAACAGGTGGATTGCATGGTGTTGGAGTCCACGTTGTCAATGCTTTATCCGAATATCTTATCGCACTGGTAAAAAAGGACGATAAAATTTACTATGAAAAATTTGAGAAAGGTGTTCCTGTTACGGGTTTAAAAGTTCTTGAGAGCAAGGCAAGAGTTGATGACCCTGAAATTAAGGATATAGATATAAAGTACCCTAAACATGGCACTATTATAAAATTCTATCCAGACACAACAATTTTTGATTCCATTGATTTTTCATACCAGGTTATTTCTCAGAGAATAATGGATCTGGCATTTTTGAATTCAAATATAACAATTGAATTCACTGACTTAAGATCAGGAAAGCATCAAAAATTCCATTTTGATGGTGGCTTAATAGAATACGCACAGTTCCTTGACCAGGGAAAGGAGCCAGTGAATAAGGAGCCAATATACTGCCATGAAGAATACAAGGATTACGTTGTTGAATTCGCATTGCAGTATGTTCAGGATATAACTGAAACTGAAGAAAGTTTTGTGAATAATATAAAAACTCCTGAAGGCGGAACACATTTAACAGGTTTTCACGCAGGATTATCCCGGGCTGTTCTGGACTATGCAAGGACAAAAAATCTGGTAAAGGGTGTCACTGCATTAACCGGGGATGATACTCGAGAAGGATTAACAGCAGTATTGCATATAAAAATGTTTGATCCCCAGTTTGAAGGGCAGACAAAGGAAAAACTTGGAAATTCAGCTGTTAAAAGCATAGTACTATCAATTACAGAAAAATACATTAAAGATTATTTTGAATCATATCCACCAGTTGCAGATTCCATAATTAAAAGAGTGCTTGCATCCGCTGCGGCAAGAGAAGCATCAAGAAAGGCAAAAGATCTTGTAAGGAGAAAAACAGCGCTGGAAAGTGGCACATTGCCGGGAAAACTTGCAGATTGCTCATCCAGTGATTCGGACCAAACCGAAGTGTATATAGTGGAAGGAGATTCTGCAGGCGGTTCGGCAAAGCAGGCGAGAAACAGAGAATATCAGGCCATACTTCCGCTGCGTGGAAAAATATTGAATGTTGAAAAATCAAACGATAACAAAGCACTGGAAAATGAAGAAATTAAAAACCTTATTACAGCAATAGGAACAAGCATAAAAGACAAATTTGATATGAAAAATCTCCGTTATGGGAAAATAATTATAATGACCGATGCCGATGTTGACGGAGCACATATCAGGACATTGCTTCTTACCTTCTTTTACAGGTATATGAATGAACTTATACAGGGTGGGCATGTATACTTCGCACAGCCTCCATTATTCAGAGTCCAGAAAGGAAGTGAAATCGTATATGTTTTCTCGGAAGATGAAAAAGATCGAGAAGTTGCCAGAATGGGAAAGAATGTTGTTATCCAGAGGTTTAAGGGTCTAGGAGAAATGAATCCCGAGCAGCTATGGGAAACCACAATGAATCCAGAAACAAGAAAATTAGTGCAGGTAACTATAGAAGATGCATTATACGCCGATCAGCTTTTTAACATACTTATGGGTGAAAAAGTTGAGCCAAGAAGAAAATTCATAGAAGATAATGCAAAGTACGTGCAGAATCTTGACATATAGGTGAAATAAATGTTATTACGTCCAATTGAAGAAGAAATTAAAACATCATATTTAGATTATGCAATGAGTGTAATTGTCAGCAGGGCAATACCGGATTTCAGGGATGGATTAAAGCCAGTGCAGAGAAGAATAATATATTCAATGTATGAACTTGGCGTTACCCATGATAAGCCATACAAAAAATCTGCCCGTATTATAGGGGAAACCATGGGTAAATATCATCCGCATGGCGATTCTTCAATATACGAGGCTCTGGCAAGAATGGCACAGGATTTTTCCCTGCGCTATACGCTGATAGATGGCCAGGGAAACTTTGGCTCTATTGACGGTGATTCTCCAGCAGCTATGAGGTATACGGAAGCCCGGCTTGGAAGAATTGCAGAGGAAATGGTAAGGGACATAGAAAAGGAAACCGTTGATTTTTCCCCAAATTTTGATGGTTCTCTGGAGGAACCTGTGTATTTTCCATCCAGGATACCCCAATTATTGATAAATGGCACATCTGGAATCGCAGTGGGAATGGCAACAAACATGGTTCCCCATAATTTGTCTGAAATTTCAGATGCCATAATGTATGGAATAGACCATCCAGGATGTAACGTTGAGGAGCTTTTAAAATTTGTCAAAGGCCCGGACTTTCCAGGAGGCGGTGTGCTTTACAGGAATTCAGATCTCCTGAATATTTACAGAACAGGCCATGGCAAGGTATTCTGCCAGGGCGAAATTGATGACGAAGAAAAGAAAAAAATTATAATAAAAACACTGCCATACGGAGTTAACAAGGCATTATATATTCAAAACGTTGCAGAACAGGTAAAAAATGGAGTTATAAGCAACATAACTGATATAAGAGATGAAAGCGACAGGAATGGCATAAGAATTGTAATTAAGGTCAGGAACGATGACAGCAAGGGGTTAACAATAAACCAGTTATATGAGCATACGCCACTGGAAACCACAATAGGCGTGAATAACCTGATGCTCCTGAACAATGAACCAAAAATAATGACTTTAGATGCAATGATTCTGGGCTTTATCGAATTCAGGCTTGGGATAATAAAGAAGCGTTCTATATTTGAAGTTAATAAATTAATGGACCGTGAACACATACTCTCGGGGCTTGTAATTGCACTTCAAAATATAGATCTTGTAATAAAAATTATCAGGTCATCGGAAACCGTAGATATGGCAAAATCATCGCTTATGGCACAGTTATCACTTTCTGAAAAGCAAACTATTGCAATACTGGACATGAGGCTCCAGCGTCTGACCGGTCTTGAAATTAAGAAAATAAATGAAGAATTAATAAGCATAAAGGAAAATATTGTAAGGCTCAATGAGATAATAAATAACGAATCTGTAAGAAGAAATGTTTTAAAAGATGAAACCCTTGAAATTAAAAAACAATTTGGCGATGAGAGGAGAACAAAAGTACTGAATAGAGATATCAATGAGCGGAATGACGAAGATCTGATACCCAATGAAGAATCAATAATGATTTTAAGTGAAAACGGTTTATTAAAGAGAGTATCCTCCGAAGAATACAATGTCCAGAAACGTGGAGGAAAAGGAACAATTACTGCCACTAGAAAAGAGGATGCTGTACGCAGCATTCTTTCCTGCATGTCCCATGATATGATATACTTCTTTACAAACACAGGGCGTGTATTAAAAATAAAGGCGTATACAATAGAGAAAAAATCAAGAACATCACTTGGAAGCGTTGGTGGGACTTTTCTAAAAATGAGTGAAAATGAGAAGATAAAACAAATAATGAAATCACCCGAAAGCTCAAAAAGTTTCCTTATTATAATTACAAAAAACGGATTTATAAAAAGGACTCCTGTGAAAGAAATACTGGATATGAGGGAATCCGGGCTAAAGATTATAAAACTTGATGAAGGCGATGAAGTTGTTTCAGTCATGGATATGGAAAAACCATCAAAAATATTCGTGGCTTCAAACAATAACAAAGCAGCGGTATTTCTAAGTGACGAGGTTTCCGTTACTGGAAGGGCTTCCAGAGGAGTTAAATCAATGAGACTCAATGGATCAGAGATAATTAACTCATTTTTAGTCAATGATGAGGATACTGTAATGAGTATCACGGAGAACGGAATAGGGAAAAGAACAAAAATAAGTGATTTTTCAATACATCACAGAGGGTCATCTGGAAATCTAATATTCAAGGAGAATGAAAGAACCGGAAAACTGGTAACTGCATTGCCCGTTCAGGATTCTCAGGAAGTGCTTATAATAACAAAAAACAATAAGACAATAAGGCTGAATTCTGATGAAATTAAAATACAGTCACGTGTCTCATCTGGAGTTAAGCTCATAAATGTGGACGACGATGATCTTGTTGTTGCAGCATCCGTGCTTTGACATAAATATCTTAATTA
>NZ_JBBIRC010000037.1:0-13131 GCF_037442045.1 Ferroplasma sp.
AGAGCTCTGCTATGGATATTTCCGGATTCTGGAATGACTCCATTATTATATTGAATTTTTCCTCAGCTGTTCTATATGATCTGGGCATAATTACACCACCTATTAAATAATATAATTAATATATTACTCCTCACAACTATATGCAAATTATAACTGGGTATAATCAATAGGCATAGCAGTTAATTCTATGCATAATAAGAAAAGTTTTACATAGAGAAATAGGTAAATAGTGCAAGAATCCTAAATATACTCTATAGGTTGTAAATCCGACACTTTCCAGAATTTATAATTATTTCTTGTACTATGCATGAAACCATGAAATATTATTTTCCCACAAAATAGGTGTCATAAAAAAAACTCTTAGTCTACAAATGAGTTCAGTATGAGTTAATAAGTTATGTGAACTTATATTTTAATTAAATTATCTCAAAGCTTTTCCCTTTGTTTCCGGGGCATATTTCAATGTAACTGCAAGCCCTATAAATTCAAACGCAGCAAAAAATATTATTATTGCTTTCAGTCCGTAAAGTGAATCTATTATTGGAAAAGAAAAAACGGCAAGTATGGAACCAAAACGGGAAACGGATGTGGCAAAGCCCATAGCAGTTCCCCTTATTCTGGTTGGAAATATTTCTACCGGATATGTATATGTAATCGGGCTTGGACCAACGTTATGAAAGAAATGCACTAAGCCAAATGCACTGAATGTCATTAGAAGGCCTACTACCATATACTGGTTTACAAAAAAGAAAATTAAAAGAACAACAAATGAACCTAAAAACCCCGCAATAAGGAGAAAGCGCCGGCCAATGCGGTCCACATAATATATGGCAATAAGGAATCCTATAACTACAGGTATGGATTCCGCCATTCCTGTAAAAACAATATAAAGATCGGCATAATACGATGTAATCTCAGTTGAAAATATAAGCGGTGAATATGTCCATATGCCATAGCTTACGATATCATACGAGAACCATGCTATTGAAATAAATATAATATAAATTCCATATTTCCCATGAAATATATCCCCTAATCTGGTTTTTCCCGGGCTGATTTCTGGCAATTTTTCTATATGATAGCCGGTTAAAGCCTCAAATTTATCCTTCATCTCTTCACCAGCTTTATTCCCATATTTATGCTGTATCCAGTAAGGGCTCTCAGGAATCTTTTTTCTTGAATAAAGGACAAGAATAGGAAAAATGGCTCCTATCATATACATATAGCGCCATGCATTGACACCAGTAAAAAGCACAAGTGGAACTGCAAGCCCTAAAAATATCAGTGATCCTATGGAAAAAGAAAATATATTGAAAAACATAAACTTTCCTCTGCTCTTGGCAGGGGAAAATTCAGCCTGAATTGAAGAACTTACTGGATAATCAGCACCTATGCCAAAGCCGACTATTAATTCCAGTATTGAAAAATTTATGTAGTTTGTTGCAAAGCCTGTAAGAAATATGAATATGGAAACCAGAAAAAGATCATATACATAAATAAACCGCCTGCCATATATATCCGCTATGTATCCTGAAATAAAACTGCCAATGAGAACTCCGCTTATAGATGATATTCCCATAATTGAAATTTCATAACTTTTCAGAGACATTACATTTATGAGATAAAGCAATGCATATGAAAAAACGGTCAGCGTATAGCCATCCATCATAACTCCCATTGAAGATAATAAAGTGATTTTTCTCAGAAATGGAGAGGATGGTGCATCTGACATTGTTATGTAACTGTTCATTGCAGGATTATTGCTAACATATATATAAATTATTAGTAGATACTTATAATTAGGTATATTAATATCATACTATTGCAGCATTTAGAATAAATATTATATATCAGTTAGTGATTAAGTGTTGACGACGGTCATAACATCGGGGAAATACCAGGTCTCATTCCGAACCCGACGGTTAAGTCCGATGTGTTGCATACTGTACTATCTTCCGCGAGGGGACGGGAACTATGTTTCGCTGTCGTTTTTTACAATTACTCTAAATTACATTATAAGTAAAATTAATTAACACATTTTTAATAGACTCACATGATTAATCCATGGAGCTCTGCACAGTATTTCGATTATGAAAAATTGATTAAGGAATTTGGAATTCAAAAACCGAATAATTATTTCAATTTTTTTATGTTCAGGCGCCATCTTGTATTTGGCGAGCGAGGCCTGGAATATATTGAATATGCAGTTAAGAATAAAATTAAATTTAATGCCATGACCGGTTTAATGCCGTCAGGCCAAATGCATCTTGGGAATAAGCTCAGTATTGACCAGATTATATATTTTCAATCACTTGGTGCAGATGTCTATATAGCTGTTGCCGACCTTGAATCATATGCAACCAGAGGAATATCTCTGGAAAAAGCACATGAAACTGCTGTAAACGAATATATAGCAAATTATATTTCCATGGGTTTAAAGCCATGTAAAATATATTTTCAGTCAGAAAATTTTGATACGGAGAATTTATCCTATATTTTATCCAATGAAACAAATATGAATGAACTCAAAGCAATATACGGCCTTACAGATTCATCATCGATGTTACATGTAAATTCTCCATTAATACAAGCTGCCGATGTGCTGCACACGCAGTTAAATCATCTTGGGGGACCAAGAGCCACCATAGTTCCTGTTGGTGTGGACCAGGATCCACATATAAGATTAATGCGTGACCTTGCAAAAAGATTCAGAATATACAATGTAAAAATTGAAGATGGAAAAATTTCTGTTTATATAAAAGGAAGCGACGATCCAAAAAATAAAATAGATATGGCAATAAAATTATTATCAGGTCATGGTTATGAATGCAATGCAAATTATGAATACCGTGCAATATATGTAAAGAATTCTTCGCCTGAGGACAAAATAAAAATAGATATTGATCTCGCCGTAGAAGAGAGCAAAATCAATGATTTTGCATTTATCGAACCTTCTGCAACGTTCCAGAAACTTGAAACCGGCCTAAAGGGAGGAAAAATGTCATCATCCGTTCCTGATTCATTAATCAGCCTGAATGACAGTGAAAGTGAAGCCACAAGGAAGATAAAGCATGCTGTTACAGGCGGAAAGCAGACTGTAGAAGAACAGAAAAAATATGGTGGTAATCCTGATATATGCCCTGTTTACGAACTTTATAAATATCATAACAGTGATGATAAATATGTTCAAAGAGTTTATGATGAGTGCAAAGGAGGAGTAAGGATGTGTGGTTCATGCAAGACAGAGGCAGCTGAAAATATATCGGCAATGCTAAAAATGCTTGGTGAAAAAAAGGATGAATCGCTTGGAAAATTAGATAATTATCTCATAAAGAGATCTTCATGAATTAATTTTTGCAATTTTTTAAGTTCCTCAGGCCTGAAAATTCCATATTCAGTTATAAATGCTGTTACATACTCATGCGGTGTAACATCAAAAGCCGGATTTCTTGCATGGCTTTCTGCAGGTCCAATACTCGAATTGTTAACTATTAACACTTCATCTTCACCCCTCTCTTCTATAGGAATCCCATCGCCTGATTTAAGTGAGAAATCAAATGTGCTTCCCGGTGCAGCAACATAAAACGGTATATTGTTTACCTTTGCAAGCACGGCTTTTTCATATGTTCCTATTTTATTGGCAAAATCACCATTGGCTGCTATTCTGTCTGCACCAACTATTGCAAGGTTTATTTCCTTATTTTTCATAAAATATCCCGCTGCATTATCTGCAATTATTGAATAATCTATGCCTTCCTGCTGAAGTTCCCATGCAGTAAGTTTTGCTCCCTGCAATCTTGGCCTGGTTTCGTCAACGAAAACAAATATGTTTTTTCCTGCATCGTGTGCAATTCTCATTGGTGCCAAAGCAGTGCCCCAGTCCACTACGGCGAGGGCACCTGCATTGCAATGGGTAAGCAAATGGTCATTGGGTTGTATAAGCGTATTTCCATATTCTCCTATTTTTTTAGACCTTTCTGTGATTTCCAGTGCATATCTTCTTGCAGCAGATTCCGAAAAATTGTTTGCTTTCATGAAATCAATAGCTTTAAAAAGATCATATGCAGTTGGCCTTGATGATGCTATTGTTTTTACGGCTTTATCCATATCTTCCTTATTTTTTAATGCTATAGATAGACCATATGCAGCAGCAACTCCTATTGCAGGTGCTCCACGAACTACCATATTTTTTATTGCATAGTAAATATCGTCGCTATTTTTTGCAGAATATATCTCAATTTTTTCAGGAATTTTTCTTTGATCTATCAGCTTTACCTGATTGTCTTCAACCCAGACTGCAAGAATTGTTTTTGATTCACCATTTATGTTAACTTTCATTATAGATTATAAAGGAACGGGATATTAAATTTTTCATGATTTTTCATATAAAATGATGCATAAAACTAAAACGTTAAAATACTATTTAGTAATACCATTATACAAAAAAAGTTATATGTTTCAAATGTATGTAGCTGACTACATATTGTGGGTCCGTAGCTCAGCTAGGTAGAGCGTCTGGCTTTTAACCAGGCGGTCAAGGGTTCAAACCCCTTCGGACCCGTTTAGGTGAAAATATGAGTAAATTCAATGTGCTTGAGCACGAAATAGTGCCAGAACACCATCTGGTGCCGGTGGAAGAAGAGGAAAGCGTTTTAACTAAACTTAATGTAACAAAAGAAAACCTGCCAAAAATTGGTATTAATGACCCAACAATTAAGGCACTTGAAGAAATTCACGGGAAGCTTATTCCCGGTAGAATAGTTAAAATTGTCCGGAAAAGTCCAACAGCCGGTTATTACGAATATTATAGAGTTATTGTAAAGAGTGTGGTATAAATGAATCCTATTTTAGATGCTTTTTTTAAATCAGAAAGTGTGGTTAATTATCAGATAGATTCCATGAATTATTTTTATGCTACTAAAAACAATCCAGATAACATAATGCAGCAAATTGTTGATGAAACGAAAATATCTGAGGATGCAACTCCCGGAGTTATTGATCTTGATCCTGCGAAAACCAGAGGCAAGGAGATAAAAATTTATTTCGGGAGAGATAGAGAAGAAGGAAAAGCTACGGGCAATCCTACAATATGGGTTGATAAGCCCGAAATTAAAGAAGCTTCAGGAGCCGCAAATCAGATCACTCCTCAAGAAGCAAGACTCAGAGATCTCAATTATATGGCACCTATAATGTTACGTTTGCGTATAGTTGAAGATGGCATAGAAAGAGATGCAAACACAATAAAAATTGGCGAAATACCAGTAATGGTAAGATCCAAAATATGTACATTATCCGATCAGAACCTTGATGTTTATATAGAGAAAAACAACGGTCCAATTGATGAAACAAAGGAGGGAAAACTCAGGTATGTAGATGAGGACCCAACCGATCCGGGAGGATATTTCATTATAGGAGGATCCGAAAGAGTTATAGTATCACTTGAAGATCTTGCACCGAACAAGATTTTAGTGGAATATGAAGAAAAATACGATTCAAAAGTAGAAGTTGCAAAGATTTTTTCACAGAAAAGCGGATTCAGGGCATTAATATCAATGGAAAAGGGAAACGATGGAATAATAAATGTTTCTATACCCACGGTGGCTGGAACAATTCCACTTATAATACTTATGAAGGCTCTGGGCATTGATAAAGATGTTGATGTGCATGATGCTATATATTCAGATCCGAGAATGGATCCATTAATTTATGCAAATATAGAAGATTCAAAAAGTGTAAAAATACTTCCGCCAAATGGAATAAATAACGGCGCAGATGCACTTTCCTATCTGGAAAAGAGATTCGCTGCCGGTCAGGCAAAAGAATTCAGGGATAAGAAAATTACACAGATGCTGGACAGGTCATTGCTTCCACATCTTGGCGATGAAATCTCTGACAGGGTAAAGAAAGCTATTTATCTGGGAAGAATGGCAAGATCACTTCTTGAACTTAACCTTGGCATGAGACACGTTGACGATAAAGACCATTACGCAAATAAAAGAATAAAGCTTTCCGGGGATTTACTGGATGAACTATTTAGAAATGCATTCCAATCAGTGATGAAGGATCTTAAATACCAGCTGGAAAAAACATACAATAAAAAGAGGGGAATAAGACTAAGGCCGGCAGTAAGGCAGGATTTGCTTACACAGAAAATACTGCATTCAATGGCTACTGGAAACTGGATAGGTGGCAGAACAGGTGTATCACAGCTTCTGGACAGAACTTCAAATATGTCTACTCTCAGCCATTTAAGAAGAATCATTTCACCATTAACAAGATCACAGCCACATTTTGAAGCAAGAGACCTTCATCCAACACAGTGGGGAAGAATATGCCCGAATGAGACACCTGAAGGGCAGAACTGTGGATTAGTAAAAAATGCAGCGCTTATAATCAACGTTACTCAGGGCATAGACCCGGATATAGTTGTTGAAGAACTGAAAAACATGGATATCCATAATGTAACAAAGGAAGAAGTATCGGGCCGTGTTTATCTAAACGGTGATTTTATCGGCTATCATGATGATCCAGCCATATTAACCGAAACACTTCGTAATCTTAGAAGGTCTGGAAAATTATCAACAGAGGTAAATGTTAAATACGATTCAAATACAAATGAGGTTATAATAAACTGTGACCGGGGAAGGTTGAGAAGGCCTCTCTTTGTTGTCAGGGATGGAAAGACTGTTTTAAATGAAGAAATGCTTGAAAAATTAAAAATGGGCGAATATACAATCAGTAACCTTATTTCAGAAGGAGCTATAGAATGGCTCGATGCTGAAGAAGAAGAAAACGCATTTATTTCGGTATTCCCATTTGACTTTCCTGCAACCTGCCCGGATTGTGGTAAAGTTCTTTATAGAAATAATGTAACATGGGTAAATCCAGGATCAGGCAATGTTGTACTGGAATGCGATGAATGCCATTCACATTTTAAGGGCATAAACAAGTTATCAGAAGATCACACGCATTGCGAAATAGACGCTTCCATGATACTTGGTGTTGTTGCTTCTCTTATCCCATATCCTGAGCATAATTCATCACCAAGGATAACAATAGCTTCTGCAATGATTAAGCAATCCATTGGACTTCCCCAGGCAAATTTTAGAATCAGGACCGATACAAGGGGGCATTTACTTCATTATCCTCAGATACCGCTTGTAACTACAAAGGTTATGGATTTCATAAAATACAGAAGGAAACCTGCCGGTCAGAATTTTGTTGTTGCAATAATTTCATACCATGGTTACAATATGCAGGATGCAATTATTATGAATAAGGCATCCATAGAGAGGGGATTGGGCAGAAGCACATTTTTCAGAACCTATACTGCAGAAGAAAGAAGGTATCCAGGAGGCCAGGAAGATAAATTCGAAATACCGAGCCATGACGTTCTTGGTGCAAGAGCCGAAGAATTTTACAAAAATCTTGATGAAAATGGTATAATATTCCCGGAGTCAAAAGTTGAAGGATCAGACGTTCTTGTTGGTAAAACATCTCCGCCAAGATTCCTTGAGGAAGAGAATGCAGATAAGCTTGGGCCATTAAGAAGGAGAGAATCTTCCGTTACAGTCAGGCCAACAGAATCCGGTTACGTTGACAATGTATTTCTTACTGTTTCCGAAAGCAATAGCAGAATTATAAAGGTAAAGGTAAGAAGTGATAGAATACCCCAGCCTGGAGATAAGTTTGCTTCAAGGCACGGGCAAAAAGGAGTTATTGGCCATGTTGCTGCACAGGAAGACATGCCATTCAACGAAGATGGAATTATTCCGGACCTGCTTTTTAACCCACATTCAGTGCCTTCAAGGATGACACTGGGGCATGTTCTGGAAATGATGGGGGCTAAAGTATCAACAATGAGTGGTGAAAATATTGATTCCACAATTTTTGATGGAGAGCCGGAAAAAAGCCTCAGGGAACAGTTAAAAAAGTATGGATTCCGTGAATCGGGAAATGAAGTCATGTATGACGGAATCACTGGAAAGAAATTCGATGTGGATATTTTTATAGGAGTTATTTATTATCAGAAACTGCATCATATGGTAGCCAGCAAATTCCACGCCAGATCCAGGGGTCCTGTACAGATTCTTACCAGGCAGCCAACAGAGGGAAGGTCCAGGCAGGGAGGACTCAGATTCGGCGAAATGGAAAGAGATACTTTAATCGCACATGGTGCCTCCATGGTAATAAAAGACAGGTTGCTTGATCAGAGCGATGGCACAATTCTTTACGTTTGCGGAAATCCAACATGCGGGCATATTGCTATATATGATTTCAAAAAAGGCACATTGCGGTGCCCGGTATGTGGAAATACGGGAAACATATACCCAATTGAAACCAGTTATGCATTTAAATTAATGAGGGATGAATTGAGTTCAATGGGGATTGTTATGAGATTGGAGCTGGGTGATATGAAATGAATTTTAATAATGTTTCAAAGAGAATAGAAAAAATAAAATTTGCCCTTTTATCTCCTGATGAATTCAGGAAAATGTCGCAGATCAGAGTTATAACACCTGATACATATGATGACGATGGTTATCCCATAGAAAGAGGCTTAATGGATCTTCATATGGGAGTAATTGAGCCAGGCCTTAAATGTGCAACATGTGGCGGCAAGGTTGACGAATGCCCTGGGCATTTTGGCCACATAGAGCTTGCAATGCCAGTAGTCCATATTGGTTTTATAAAGGAAATAAAAAGCATGCTTGATGCCTCATGCAAGGAATGCGGCAGAATAAAATTAACAGATGACGAAATTAACAATTACCGGGTCCAGATCAATGCAATGAATTTTGAAACAATGGACCCTGAAGTCATAGATTTGACCCTCAAAAAAATCGTTGATATAGCTGTTCAGAGAACTATATGCCCCCATTGCAGTGCCGAGAGCCCAAAGGTTATTCTTGACAAACCAACCACTTTCAGAGAAGGCGGCATCAAAATCACACCAAAAGAGATAAGGGAAAGGCTTGAAAGAATTCCAGATGATGATTTACTATTTTTCGGAATAAATAAGGGTTCTGCAAGGCCGGAATGGATGATACTCACTGTACTACCAGTTCCCCCAATTGATGTCAGGCCTTCAATTACACTTGAAACAGGCGAAAGAAGTGAAGATGACCTCACACACAAGCTTGTTGATATAATAAGAATATCACAGAGACTAAGGGAGAGCAGAGATAATGGATCACCACAGTTAATTATAGAGGACCTATGGGATCTTTTGCAGTATCATATAACAACTTATTTCGATAATCAGACAGCAGGAATACCGCCTGCAAGGCACAGATCAGGACGTGCATTAAAAACACTGGTTCAGAGGCTTAAAGGCAAAGAGGGAAGATTCCGAGCCAATTTATCCGGTAAAAGAGTTAATTTTTCATCAAGGAGTGTTATTTCTCCAGAGCCATTTCTATCAATGAATGAGGTTGGAATACCAGAAATAGCAGCAAGGGAACTTACTGTACCTGTGCTGATAAATTCATTTAACATTGAAAAAATGAAAGAATGGTTAAAAAGAGGAACAGCACCAAGAACTGCTGATGGAAAATATCTAGCAGGGGTAAATTATCTTATAAGGCCCGATGGAAGAAGAATAAAACTTACTGATCAAAATGCTGAAATAAACAGTGAACGTGTTGATATTGGATGGACAGTGGAAAGGCAGATGACAGAGGGCGATATAGTACTGTTCAACAGGCAGCCTTCCCTGCATAGAATGTCAATGATGGCACATACTGTAAGGGTTTTGCCAGGCATGACATTCAGATTCAATCTTGCAGATTGCACTCCTTACAATGCTGATTTTGATGGGGATGAGATGAATCTCCATGTTATTCAGAGCGAAGAATCAAGAGCTGAAGCCAGAATAATTATGAAAGTCCAGGAACAGATTATGTCTCCAAGATTTGGAGGACCAATTATAGGTGCAATACATGATCATATTACTTCACTTTTCCTTCTCACTCATAATAATCCATTGTTCAGTGAGGATGATGCATTGCATACAGTATCATACATAGACTTTGAAAAATTGCCAGAACCTGTAATAAAGGATGGAAAAAAGTATTATCACGGAAGGGATATATTTTCACTTGTACTACCAGAAAGCCTTAATGTGAAATTCAGGAGCCATTTATGTGCAGGTTTCAAAGATAAATGTGAATATGAGGATGACCCCGAAGATACCTTTGTTGTCATAACTAATGGAAAACTTGTACACGGAACGATTGATGATGAAGCGGTAGGCCCATTCTCAGGTGTCATAGTTGATAAAATATTCAGAAAAATGGGTCCAGCAGCAGCTGCAAAATTCATAGACAATGTGACAAGGCTGGCAGTTGGATTTTTAAGCCACAGAGGGTTCTCCACTGGCATTAAAGATTATGACATTCCAAAGGAAGCCATATCAAGAATAGAAGAGATATCAAACGAAACTCTTGAAAAGATAGAAAAGCTCGTAGAAGCTTTCAGATCCGGTCAGCTGCAGCAATTGCCCGGAAGATCAGTAGAGGATACACTTGAAGTAGAAATTTTGAGTGCAACAGGAGGTGTTAGGGATGAATCCGGCAAAATTGCATCACAGTATCTCGGGCTTACTGATCCTTCAGTTATTATGGCAAGGTCAGGTGCCAGGGCAAAAATGCTGAATATTGCTGAGGTTGCAGGAATGGTCGGGCAACAATCCGTCAGGGGTGGAAGGCTTAACAGAGGATATGCAAACAGGACACTGCCGCATTTCAGAGAAAACGATCTTAGCGCTTATGCCAGAGGATTTATAAAATCTTCGTATAGATCTGGTTTAAATCCAACAGAATACTTCTTCCACAGTATTGGGGGCAGAGAAGGTCTGGTTGATATAGCTGTAAGAACATCTAGAAGTGGTTACATGCAGAGAAGGCTTATAAATGCCTTTGAAGATCTTAAAGTTAATGACAAAAGGAGAGTAGAAGATACTATTGGCTCCGTTGTTCAATTTAAATATGGCGAGGATGGAATAGATCCCACGAGAAGTGATGAGGGATTAACAGTAGATGTTGATTATGTAGCATATGATGAATTTGGTGATGAAAAATGATGTCGCTGGTATGGAGAGATACAAAAAAGAATGTTGAACTGCTTATTGAAAGTGCACCATGCGCTTATGCCATAGACTACATGCCTGATGAAAAACTTGATACTGCATATATTTCTACAGATAAGCAGAATGTTGATTATGAATTAAAAATATCTAAAGTTTCCAAATATGAAGCTATAGACAATCTTATTCTAAAAAGAAAAACCGGTCTTAAGGCCATACTTCAAATAGAAAGCATAAGAAGAATAGACAGAGTCCCTATAATCGAGTTTGACATGGAAAAGGGATTTAAAGAATTAACATCATTTGCTATGGGTACAAAATTTCAGGTAGATTATAGGGAAAAAGACGCATTCCATCTTTCCGCCAAAGCTAAAGATGTTATGGATGATGCGAAAGCAAGAGGTTACGATTTTCCAGTTTCGCTTGTTGATAAACTTATAAAATACAGGGAAAGTTTGCCTGAAAATAAATATGAAAAACTTCTTAAAAGGGTAGATTTAGAATTTAAAAAGAGGGAAGTGGATCCATTCGAAGCTGTCGGAGTAATCGCAGCCCAGAGTATAGGAGAACCCGGAACCCAGATGACAATGAGAACTTTCCACTTTGCAGGAGTCGTTGAAATGAACGTTACACTTGGGCTTCCAAGACTTATAGAAATAGTGGACGCCAGGAGAATACCAAGTACACCTTCCATGACCATATATCTTACCGAGAAATACAAGAAAAGTGAGGAAAAGGTAAGAGAACTGATAAAAAACCTGGAAAATACAACTATAATTGATGTTGCCGATATAATAACAGACGTTGGAAATATGGATCTTACCATAAAAATCGACAGAAATAAAGCCAGTGAAAGGCTTGTATCAATGGGAGATATACTCAGTGCACTGGAGAAGAGGAAAGGAATAATATACAATCAGGTTGATGAGGATAATATTTTAATCAAACTTCAGCAGGAATCATTTAAAACTTTATATCAGGTTCAGGAGCAATTAAAAATAACACCAATAAAAGGCATCAACAAAATATCCAGAGCCATAGCAAGGTTAGACCCAAAGGAAGAGGCATGGATTATTTATACACAGGGATCAAACCTTAGAGAGGTTTTGAATATAGAGGGCGTTGATGCTAACAGAACTACAACCAATGATATAATAGAAATAGAAAATGTCTTCGGTATCGAAGCCGCTAGAAATGCAATATACCGTGAAGCGGAAAACACATTGAGTGAACAGGGTTTGAATGTTGACAAAAGGCATTTGATGCTTGTTGCAGATATGATGAGTTTCTCAGGAGCAGTTAGAGCCGTTGGTAGACAGGGAATTTCTGGCCGTAAGAGTAGTGTTCTTGCAAGAGCAGCTTTCGAAATTACATCAAAACATTTGCTAAAAGCAGGTTTACTCGGGGAAATAGATCCACTAGCAGGAGTTGCAGAGAACATTATAGTTGGGCAGCCCATAACACTGGGAACAGGTGCAATAGACCTTGTCTATAAAGGAAATAAAAAATAAAGGGATACCATGAATGAAATAATAATGGACAACCAGACAATAGGATTTATAAAATTATTTGAGAGCTATACAAGAACAAATGTGTTTGAATGCCTTGAAAATGAAGAAATGGTTCTCTTTGTTGTAGGCGAGCATAAACTCGGTGAAATTTTTAAAAAGCATGAAAACATAATTGCTGATTTAAAAACAAAGATAAACAAGAGAATTGTTATGGCTGAGTTTTCCCCTGATCTTCTTACATTTACAAAGAATCTTTTCTATAGATATGGCGTAAATGAAATAAATCTTATATGGAAAGATAATGTAACAAACCTTTTCATAGGAATAGCCACAGAAAATATAGGAAAGGCAATTGGAAAGGACAGCAGAAACATAAAACTTATGAGAGATGCGATTGCCAGATATTTCAAAATAAAAAACGTTATTATAAAACAGAGATAATTTATAATTAATTCTTTCCATTATATTGGTCAAACTTATTTCAAATTTATCTGAAATTCTATAAATGAAATTATTAGAGTGAAATGGAACCGA
>NZ_JBBIRC010000038.1:0-13019 GCF_037442045.1 Ferroplasma sp.
GTCTTAAGTTTCCATGTTTAGAGAAAAACTCCAGAATGTTGTTGAAGGCTATACATTTGACGATGTACTTTTAAAACCCTTGCAGTCAGCAATTGAGCCCAAAAATGCTGACATTTCAAGCAAATTTTCAAGGCATATAAATATTGGAATACCTATTGCAAGTTCACCAATGGATACAGTAACAGAAGATCCAATGGCAATAGCAATGGCACGCTATGGTGCAATAGGCGTCATACACCGCAATATGTCAGCAAATGAACAGGCTGAAATGGTTAAAAAGGTCAAAAAAGAAGAAAGCATAATAATCAGGGATGTTTTTTCCATAGATCCTGAAACACCGGTAAATGTTGCAAGAACTCTGATGAAAACAAAGAATATTGCTGGTCTGCCAGTGGTAGCATCAGGAAAACTAATTGGCATTTTAACAAAGAGAGACCTTGAGTTTTCTGAATCTGACGGAACTGTAAAGGAAATAATGACAAAAGATGTAATTACAGCCAGTGAAAATGTTTCAATAGAAGACGCAAAATACATATTGTATAAAAATAGAGTTGAAAAACTGCCGCTTGTAGATTCAAAAGGGCGGCTTTCTGGGCTTATAACAGCAAAAGATATCAAAACCCGTGAAAAATTCCCAAATGCGTCCAGGGATAATCAGGGGCAGTTAATGGTAGGTGCAGCTATAGGGGCATATGATATAGATCGTGCAATAAATCTTGAGAATGCCGGTTCAGATTTTCTGGTAATAGATACAGCACATGCACACAATAAAAATGTTTTATCATCACTTAAAAAGATAAGAAAGGAAGTTCACATAGATATAATAGCTGGAAATATAGCCACAGCAGAAGCTGCAGAGGATTTAATATCACTGGGCGTTGACGGTTTGCGTGTAGGAATAGGCCCGGGCTCAATATGCACCACAAGGATAGTTGCCGGTGTTGGAGTTCCACAGTTAACCGCAATATCCAACGTAGCAGATGTTGCCGTTAAAAACGGTGTTCCTGTAATCGCTGACGGTGGTTTAAGGTATTCCGGAGATATGGTAAAGGCTTTTGCTGCCGGGGCATCCACAGTAATGCTCGGATCTTTGCTGGCAGGCACTGAAGAGAGCCCAGGAACTGAAATGATAATCAATGGGAGAAAATACAAATCCTACAGGGGCATGGGATCAATTGGCGCAATAAAGGCAGGAAAATCAGACAGATACGGAAAACTGGGAACAAATGAATTCATAGCTGAGGGAGTTGAAGGATCCGTACCATACAGAGGCAGAGTTTCAGAGAATTTATTCCAGTTTGTTGGGGGCATAAAAACTGGTATGGGATACCTTGGCGCAGAAAATCTGGAGCAACTTCGAGAGAAGGCAATATTTATAAAAATCACCAACAACGGATTAAAGGAAAGCCATCCACATGACATACACATAGTATCAGAGCCACCGAATTACCAGAATTCTGGTCTTTACTGATAATTTATTAATTTTTGCATTCATAATTGTTTCAATTGAAAGCCTTTTATAATTTTATAAACTTTCCCATTGCATGGAACCCGAAAATATTCTGGAAATATTAAATGATAAAGAAATGACACAGGATCAGATAGCAGACATAATTGTGGGGCAACCCGCATTAAATGATAAATCCAAATCAGGTTACATGAAAATCGCTGCTCAGATATTAGTTGAGAACAAACTGGAATTCCTTTTAAACGAAATGGTTCAGGATAATACCCTGGGAGTAAAAAAAGTCCAGGATGGGCTTGTAGAACACATCTGCTATTATGCAATTGATGATATAAAAGTTAAAAATTTATAAACAAATCATTTCTACTAATAATAAAAATCTTTCCTGATGTACATATTTATTTTAACCGTCATTCCCAGACCAGGCAATAGTGTATTAAAATATTCTCCAACTGTTTATTATATCTTCAACCAATACAGTATCATGGACGAAAGTGCCACAGGCATATATGGGTATTCCACCAGTACACCTGGAATAGATGGAAATATTAAATTTGACCCTGAAAGTTTCATAGTAAATGAAATTCCTGTAAACATTCCAGAAGACCGGAATGGCAAGTATACAATTTTAAAAATAAGGCTAAAAAACTGGGATACAAATAAATTTCTGATGTATTTAGCAGAGCAGCTGCATATAAGCAATAAAAGAATAACATATGCGGGCACAAAGGATAAAATAGGGATAACAACCCAGTATTTCTGCATTAATATGCCGGATAACCGAGAAATAAATGGAATTCATATAAACGATGCTGAAATTATTTCACAATTCAGGACAGCCAAAATGCTCAAACTTGGCGATCTGCTTGGAAATGAATTTGTAATAAGCATTGATACAAAGGATGATAATACTGTAAAAATAAATGATACATTTAGCCAAATAATAGAAGATAAAGGATTTCCAAATTTTTATGGTTATCAGAGATTTGGAAGCATAAGAACAAATACACATAAAATCGGAAAATTGCTTGCTCAGAATAAATACGAGGAGGCTGTGAAGCTGTATATATATGACCCGGAATTTGACAAAGAGGATTACAGAAAAATACTGGAAGAAACAGGAGATGCGGTGAAAGCTTTAAAGGAATTTCCAGAATACCTCACATTTGAAAGATCATTGCTTGGCTATATAATTCGGGAAAAGACATACAAAAATGCTTTCAGTGTATTCCCAAGAAATTTATCAATGCTTTTTATACATGCATATCAGTCATATATTTTTAATAAAATATTATCTAAGAGAATCGAGCTCACAGGAAATATGTATAACGTTCTTGAAGGCGATGTTCTATTTCCAGTAGACAAATATTTTAATCCGGACCGGAATCAATTGCTCCACGCAACGCATTATAATATTGAAAAATTAAATAAGCTTTCATGTGAAAATAAGGTAAGAACAGCATTGCCATTAATAGGCTATGATACGGAATTATCTTCAGGATTAGAAGGGGAAATAGAAAATGAAATATTGAAAGAAGAAGGAGTAGAAAAAAAAGATTTTGATTTAACATCTGATAGAAGAATGGGATCATCCGGTGATTACCGCATCATGTCTGTTCTTCCAGTAGATTTTAAAATAACTGGCAAAAATATAATTAAATTTTCCCTTGGGAAGGGCATTTACGCAACATCACTTTTAAGGGAATTTTTAAAAAAAAGTTTAAATTAATCCAACTTTCTGTAATTCTTTTTTGACTTTTATTACAGCCTGTTCGATTTCACTTGCTTCCTTGGCACCAGTGCATACTACTTTTCCGGAACCAAATAAAAGCAAAACAACTTTTGGCTCTTCAACCCTGTATACCAGGCCAGGAAACTGTTCCGGCTCATATTCAACGTTTTCAAGCCCAAGGGACATTGCTATATCTGTAAGATTAAGCTTTGCCTCAAGGTCATAAACTGCAACAATGTTCTGTACTATTATATCAGGATTGTCAAAAACCTCTATATTTGCTTTTTTTAATTTGCTTATAATAATATCAATTGTTTTTTTAACATTTTCCAGATTTTTGGCACCTGTGCAATTAACTTTTCCGCTTCTAAAAATAAGGACTGCTGTTTTTGGGTCTTTCAATCTGTAAATCAATCCAGGAAACTGTTCCGGTTCATATTCAGAACCTTCCAGTGCTAATGCAATATGGCTTAAATCCAGATGTTCGGCCAGTGAAGTTGAGGCAACTATATTTTCTATTGTTATTTTTTCCATTTCACTCATATTAATCAAGATGTTTATATTTAAAGGGTATATAAAGGTTTTATTTTACCTTATAAATATTTACAATTTTAATACATGTTTAGCTGTTCCTTTGCGTAATCGGACATCATTTCAGGATTCCACTGGGGATCCCATACAAGCTCTATATCTGCAGCCTCCACATCAGCAAGATTTTCCACACATTTCTGTGCTTCAGATAGAATCCACGGAGTGACAGGGCATGTTGGCGCAGTCATTGTCATTTTTATGTATACTGTGCTCTTATCAGTAATTTCTACATCATATATAAGGCCAAGATTTACCACATCCATTCCTATTTCGGGATCCGATACTTCCTTTAATGCTTCCAGAACTTCATCTTTTGTAACCATAATATAATCATTGTAAATATGTATTTAAACATTATTTAATGTTTAAAGTTAATGTTCCGGTAATATGATCAGCACATTTTCTAATCTGGTGAGGCCATCAAAGAAATAGGTTTATTAGGCTTGCATAATTGAAGAAATATGGGAAAGCAGGCCGATATATTATTATTTGCTGTGATGGTTGTTTCATGGGCCATTAATTATCCTGTTATAAAAATAGCATTAAAATATACAAATGCATATACACTTTTATTTTACCGGATATTTTTCTCTGTTATATTTATATACATTATATTTAAGCCAAAACTGCATTTAAAAATTTCAAGGCATGATATACTGCTATTATTCATTCTTTCCCTGCTGGACGTGGTTATATGGATGGAATTATGGTTTGTTGCAGAAACTACCATATCAGCATCACTTTCATCCATTTTAATATACACATATCCTATAATATCAACATTAATGGCGGTAATATTTCTTGGTGAGCATCATAACAAATATGTGTTTGCCGGTATTGCCTTCGGTTTTACAGGTATCCTTATAATATTTTCAAACTCACTTCTGACTGGCTTTAAACCGGGAATTGTTATAGCTTTACTCAGTGCAATAATGTGGTCTGTCGGCACAATGTATTTTATGAAATACCACAGCAAAAGAGACAGGGAAACAACAAATTTCCTGCAGTTTGCATTTGCCACAATTCCTGTATTCATCATAGCTGTAATAGCAAAGCCATCCATATCGATTTTTGAACCATCTTTAGTACTGGTAGGGCTTGTACTGGTAATGGCAATACCTGGAACAGCGGTTGCATATTACGCTTTTCTACATTTGAATAAAAAATACGGTGTGTCTACAATTTCATCTTTTCTCTTCATTGTGCCGGCACTATCTGTTGTATTCAGTTTAGTTATCTTAAATGAAATACCTTCTAATCTTGAAATTGCAGGCCTGGTTCTTGTTGGCACAGGCATATTTTTCTCTGCAAGAGGAACTAAAAATGTAACTTTGAACAAAACTCACGATAAAAAATCTCTCTCGTAGATATCCGGCCTGAATCTTGGAATAAATGCATTTCTCAATGCTTCATATATCAACATGCTTCTGGTAACGGAATCGCTGGAAATAAGCCCTGATATGCCACGGCTATGGCCTATTTTTTTAATTCCAAAGAGGTTTTCAACGTATTCATTGGTGCTTGAACCTGTTTTAATGGCATCGATAACAGAATCTGGCATCTGAAACCCTGATCCAAAACCTGTTGTAATAACGCTGTATCTGTCAATTACAGCACAATAATGAAGATCATAATACATATCATTGACTTTATTATAAAAAATTCCAGATTCGATGCCAATTGAGTAATCGTTATCCTTTAATCCATACATTGCCCTGTCAGTTGCATATTTCATGGTTTCTTCACCGAATGGCTGCTCACTTCCGGTTTTATAATCTGTATTCACTGTTATTTTGTAATTTTTCATTATAGTATGAATAAATTCATCAACTGCTGCAACTTTAAGATTATTTCCTGTGGAAATTGCTATATTAATTGTTTTAATTCTCTTCCCAGTTCTTGTAATTTCACGGTTTATAATTCTTGTGGAGCTAATGGGAAAAAGATCTTCTGCAAGTGAAAATGGCACTTCAACAACATTCAATGCCTTTTTTCCCATAGCAATTCTTTTCTCATTAATTCTTTTTGCAGCAGTATATGTTTCCGGAGAAACAACAATTTCAGCTTCATCAACATCAAGGGTATTTCCGAACATGGAATCTAACGGATGAATCTCATAATTGCCTGTAAATTTTGACATAAATTTTTCCACACTATTTACTCTTGATTTATACGATAAAATTTTTTCTTTATGGGCTTTTGCATACTGATCGGAAGTAACCCCTACCATTATTTTATTTCCTGTTTTGTATGCTGCAAAAAGAAGTTTTTCATGCCCTTTATGAAATCTATTAAACGTTCCGCCCACAAGTGTTATCATTAAAAGTAAATAAGAATTTATTATAAAATATTATTTAAAATTAAAGGGAGGCTTTTTCCTCTTCAATGGTTTTTGCGAGCCTCTTTATTCCGTCCTTTATCTCTTCATCGCCTGAATATGTGAAATTAAGTCTCATTGTATTCAGTTCGGGGTCATTGTGGTAAAATGCTGAACCTGTTACATAAGCTACCTTATTTGCTATTGCCCTTTCCAGCATTTTCAGTGCATTCATCTCCTTTGGAAGCTGTACCCAGAGAAACATTCCACCATCTGGCCTTGACCATGTAGCATTCTTCATGTCATCATCCAGAGCCTCAAGCATTATATCCCTCTTTTTCTTATACAGTTCTATTGTTTTTGGTATTTGTTTATAAATTATTCCTTTTCTGATATATTCATATGCTATATACTGGGAAAGTGAGTCAGTAGCCAGGTCAAGTGCCTGTTTGAGCTTATTGAATTCTGTCAGGACCTCTGGCTGAGAAACAGTGAAGCCAGTTCTTAATCCTGGAGCCATAATTTTTGAAAATGTTCCAAGATATGTTACAAGACCATTATTATCCATGCTTTTCAATGTTGGCAATTTCTTACCAGAGTATCGTAAATCCCCATATGGATTATCTTCTATTATGGGAATATTATACTGTTCTGCAAGTTCAAGAAGATGTTTTCTTCTGTCCAGCGGCATTGTATAACCTGCAGGATTCTGGAAAGTTGGTATTGTGTAAATAAATTTTGGTTTGATGTTCATAGACCTCATGGTTTTTAATCGATCTTCCAGTTCATCAGTTTTCATTCCATTTTCATCCAGATCTATAGATGTTGATTTTATCCCATTAGCATTTAATGATGATATCATTCCCACATATGTTGGCGCTTCTATTATGCCATAATCTCCCCTGTTTGCAAAAACTATGGGCAAAGCATAAAGTGCCTGCTGGGAACCTGTTGTTATCATTATATTTTCTGGGCTAACTGATATATTTTCATCTGCTTTCAGATAACCTGTAAGCTGTTCTTTGAGTTCGGGAAGCCCATCTGTCTGCCCGTACTGCAGGGCTGAAGCAGCATAATTTTCCATTATGTCATTCAGTATATTTTTTAATTCTTCATCAGGAAAAGTTTCCGGATTTGGCAATCCTCCTCCAAAGGAAATCATTCCAGGCATATGTATGTATTTTAGCAGTGCTCTGATCTCAGAGGGCTTTATATTTTTCATATTTTCAGAAAATTCAAATTTCATAGCATATAATAGAAATTAAATATTTAAAGTTCTTTGCGGGAATAAAAATATATTTTAAATTAAATATCTTTATGTTATAAATATAGACACGCAAATAAAAAAATATTTTATAATAGTTAATAATTCAAATCTCAATGGCACAAAAGCTAATATGGAAAGTCACTGTAACAGGCAAAAAAAATTCAGGGAAGAGCTCAATAATATCAAGAGCAGCTTATAACACCGATTCACAGATCACCACCAGAGGCTTTGTCAGGAAGAAAATTAACACAAATTTCATGTCTGATGAATATGAAATAGATTTATTATTTCTGGAAATGCCATACGAAACGTTAAACCAGAAATTCCTCTCAAAATCAACATTTGTATTATTTATTGTGGATATTACAGATATGGACAGCCTGAAGGATGCTGATCTATTCATGAGTGAATATAACAATAATATGGAAATATTCCTTCTGGCCTTAAAATCTGATATGAGATATGTATCGCAATTCTGGGAACCAGAGATTTCGAGGCTGGCAAACAAATACGGGATAGCATATTTTATTTACAGCAACAAAGATGATTTTTCAGGCATTTTAGAGGAAATTATTGAGGATGTTCTGGCGAAAATTTATAATCAAAGTAAATAATACCATTCATGGACATTTTATGCAGTAATATACATTTTCAAGAGTCCGACATGAATATTTCACAAATAATAAATAAATATCATACCGGGAAAGTAAAGAACGACACACTATTTCTTGAACCATGTGAGTGCATATATTTGTATATGAAAGGAAAAATAGTGCCTGAGGCCAGAATGACAATGCCACAGTTAATAAAAACAATATTCACGGATGATCTTTATCTTTATTATGTGTATTCCGCTTTAAAAAGCAAGGGCTTTATTGTAAAGCGGGATGGCAATAAGTTTTATTATAAAAGGATCGGTGAAGAATATACTATACCTGTAATTCTGATAAAAGAAGGTGAATTAACCGATTTTTCATGGCTGTACGAAAACACTCCGGCAATATTCATGGCTGTCGATGAAGAAAAAAGCATAACATATTTTAAAGCCGATTGTATAGATCCCAAGGGCAATGCCGATTCAGGCATATCAATAAAAAAACTTGGAAAATTAGGCAATCTTTATTGTGCCACAGGCTGTGGGCCAGACTGGTTTGGCCAGAATTTTATGGGAGTTAAAACACTGAACAAATTTGAATCCAATTATATCCTTGGGGAATCCAGGACACCTGAAGATCTGCTTTACGCCGACCTGGTAGAACGAAAATTTATAGTAAAAAGCGGATTTAAATACGGGCAGAACTTCAGAATTTATTCCAATTCTATGGATAATCATGCAGAATTTCTTGTGAGTTTAATGGAAAGTGAAGAATGGTATAAAATAAGCAGAGCAATTAGACTATCAACAAGTGTCAGAAAAAAAACTCTTATTGCTGGTTTTATTAATGGTAAATTAAAATATGTAGATATAAAAAGATTGAAAGATATTTAAATCTGTACTTCGAAATCATCTATTTTAGATTTCATTTCATCGTATGATTTTATATCTCCTTTGTTTTTCAGAATTTCTCTTGATAGTAACCAGTATATTACTGCAAGTGACATTCTGCCCTTATTGTTAGTTGGAATAATAAGGTCTACAAAATCCGTTTTATTATTTGCATCGCAGAGAGCTATTACCGGTATACCAATTCTTATTGCTTCTTTCATTGCCTGAGTATCGGCAAGCGGGTCTGTTACAAGTATTACCTTTGCGTTATAGTAAGACTTTAAATTTGGATTTGTTAATGTTCCCGGTATGAATCTTCCAACTATGGAGCTTGATCCCACAGTCTCAGAGAACTTTGTAACCGGTTTAAAAGCATACTGCCTCTGCGCTACAACAAGGATCTGCTCTGGCTGATATCTGGCCAGCATCTTCCCTGCCTCTATAATCGCATGGTTTGTTTTGTTAATATCGAGAATATATAAACCATCATTTCTTATTTTGAATATGTACCTATCCATATCCTTTGATTTAACCTGTGTTCCTATATGGACGCCGGATTTTTGATACTCTTCCTCCGGCAATAATAATTGCTCTTCCATCATAATGACTACCTTTTGTATTGAATTGTAAATTATTATATAATTATTCCCATTCTATAGTTGCAGGTGGCTTATCTGTAATATCATATACTATCCTGTTTATTTCTGGCACATCATCAGTAATATTTGCTGAAATATCGGATAAAATTTCCCAATCTGGTTTAGAAAATGTTCCTGTCATCCCATCAAGTGTATCAATCATCCTTATTGCTATGGTTTCCCCATAGGTTCTCTGGTCACCATGGACTCCTGTTGTTTTAACAGGAAGAAGTACGCAGAAATACTGCCATGGTTTCTCTCCTTGATATTTGTCTTCTACTGCTTTTTCAAGTATGTCTGTTGCCTGTTTCAGTATTTCCAGCCTGTGTTCTGTAACCTCACCAATAATCCTTATTGCAAGTCCCGGCCCAGGAAACGGCATCACTTCAGGCAGGCCAAAATATTTTGACACTTCTCTGACTTCATCCTTGTACAGGTCACGCAGCGGCTCGATAAGCTGGAAACCAAGATCTTCGGGTAACCCTCCAACATTGTGATGGCTTTTTATTGTATCCCTTGATGCACCGCCGCTTTCTATCCAGTCAGGCGCAATTGTGCCCTGAAGCAGATAAGTTGCCTTGAAATTAATGGCCTCCTCTTTAAATACATCAATAAAAGTTTTTCCTATTATTTTCCTTTTTGTCTCAGGGTCTGCGACTCCTTTTAAATTATCAAGGAATATTTTTTTTGCATCTATTAATTTATATTTTACATTGAATTTTTCAAAAAGCCCTTTAACCCTTTCAACTTCATTTAACCTTAATAATCCTGTATCGACAAATACTATTTCTATATCTTTAATAGGTGCGGCGATCATAGATAATAATGTGCTGTCCTGGCCACCAGAACAGGCAAGAATACCTTTACCATGTAACTTTGATATTATCATTTCCCTGCTTTCTTCAACAAATTTTTGGACATCCATAATCCCTGATATGATTATAATATTAATTTTTATACTATTTTAAATTAATTATTCAGTATGACATTTTCCATAAAGAAAAATTTGACGTTGAACGGAATTTTATAAACTGTTAATTTAAAATCATATAAAAATAAGTTTTTATACATATTAAATATTATTCTAATTATAAATGAATATATTTAAACGAATGCTCATCAAGATTAGCAGGTTTTTTGAATCCAACGTTTTCAAAGCTGTGCTGGTTATGATGACAATAGTCTTAACCGGGTCATATCTGGAATACATTTCACAGGCGAACCTTCAGGGGAGCCAGATCAAAAGTCCAGAACTTGCAATATGGTTCGTTTTTCAGACGGTAACTACAGTTGGATATGGTGATGTGGTTCCCATTAATTTAACAGGAAGAATAATAGCAATAATCATTATGCTGGCGGGAATAGGTACAGTAAGCACACTGACAGCATCGACTGCAGCATATATGACAAACATTAAATTAAAGCACAAAATCAGGAAAGTAAGAATGAAAAATCATACAATAATATGCAATTATAATGATTATTCCGCAAACATAATATCTAATTATATTAACAGAAAATTGAAAATAGATTCTCTTCTTTTAATAGCGAACTTAAAGGAAAACCCTATTAAATCGGATTATGTTTTTTTTACTCCGGGAGATCCAGCTGATGAAAAAACCCTCGAGAATGCCAATGCCGCAGAAGCAAAACGCTTTATTGTAACCGCAGATTTTAATTCCGATGTGCCTGTGAAACTTACAGACGCAAAAACAATATTGAATATATTTCAAATTAGAAAATTAAACAGCACTGCCGAAATTATTGCACAGGTTGCAAATTCAGAAAATGTAACAAATGCAAGGAGCGCAGGTGCAAATGAAGTTATCACATTAAATGAACTGAGTGCTCTTGTTATATCCAAATCCATAATGAATCCAAAACTTCCAGATTTTGTCTTGAAATTACTATCATCTGGTGAAGGACCTAAAATATATTCAGTAAAGATTCCAAAAAAATATGTTGGATATAAAATAGGGGATTTTACAAAAGTTTTCAATAAAATAATACTGTTATCTGTTTTAAAAGATGATACTTATACATTTCCTGTTGAAAATAATTACGATCTTGCAGAAAATGATGTAATATATTTCATTTCAGAAGAAAATGAAATTAAAGGGCTTTTAAAATAATTATGTTTTCATTATTGCAGCCAGAAATACAAGAAGCCCTATAATAACACCAATGACGGCAGCAATAATATAAAATACTGCTGGCTCCAGAACTGCTGTTATAAAACTTACCTTGAAAATATCATTTGATCCAAGTATTACAAAAATACCGAGCAGTAGCCCAACAATAAGCAATACCGATCCAACTATTCTGCTTTTATTGCTGCCAAAATATGCAGTAAGAACTCCAAATATTATCAGAGACAAAGCCAAAAGTGCTAGCAAAACTAGAAAAAAAACGTCCCAATTCCATGAAAATACAGCCATTCAATCACCTATAATTTTATTTCAGTCAATGTTTTTGTGTCAACTACACCACTTATCGTCCTTATATCCTGAATAACAAGTTTCCCTATTTCTGACATATTTTCTGTATCTATTCTTACTATAATATCATACTCTCCAAGCAGGGGGTGTACCTCAGTAACATATTTCAATAAAGAAACTCGATTATAAACTTCGTGTTCTTTTCCAGGTATGACTCTTATAAGGACAAAAGCGACTGACATTTATACTACAAGATATTTTTAAATATAAATGTTATGATAGGGTCTATATATTTTATTCTGCATTATTCCACTTTATAATATTTTACATTAAAAACCCTTTAAGAAATATTTTAATGACGTGTAAATCGGTGTAATATGCATATTTATTATTTGTATCTTTTAATTAACTTGCAAAGCTCATAATAAAGAGAGAAATTTAATAATAATTAAAAGATTAATATAAGGAACAGGGCTTTAACAGTTAAGGGCAAATATTAAGTAATAATTAGGTATATTGATATAACATATGGAGAAACTTTACACACTCAGAGATGCCTGCAGAATATTGCAGATTCACCCCACAACATTAAGGATGTGGGACAGGGAAGGAAAGATCAGATGCGTGAGAATGCAGAATAACTTTAGGAGAGTACCTGAGAGCGAGATCAACAGAATCCTTGGAATACAGAATGGAAGAGTTACTTACATCTATGCAAGAGTTTCTTCAATAGAGCAGAAGGAAGACCTTGAGAAACAAATTATAAGACTGAAATCAATTTCCCCTGTTTCTAAAGTATTTTCAGACATAAACAGCGGCATGAGATTCAACAGGAAAGGATTCAAAGAACTTCTTGAACTCATAGAGAAGGATAAGGTTTCAACAATATACATAACACATAAAGATAGACTTGCAAGATTTGGCTTTGATCTTTTAGAACAGATATGTGCAATTCATGGCACTGATATAGTTGAGGTGGATGGAGAAGAAATGGTTTCTGCAAATAAGGAACTTACCAATGATCTAATATCCATAATCACATCATTCTCTGCAAGATTATACGGACTTAAATCACATAAGATGAA
>NZ_JBBIRC010000039.1:0-12722 GCF_037442045.1 Ferroplasma sp.
CAGTAAATTAACTTTCAATAGTATTATAAATATGACAAAGTAAGACAAAAATTAAATACTTAAACTGGATAAATTTTTGATACAATATTATTACTCTTTATATATGATTTAATAATAAATAATAAATATTCGTATAAGAATAATTCAATTTCGTTAAAACGCTAGATATTTTATAAAAATATTTAAATATACAAATCAGTTACCTTCTTATGAACACAGTTGGCATAGATCTTGGATATGGGGAAACCAAAATTGTAGGACTAAAAAACAAAAGAGAGAAATTTTCTTCTAGGTGGGCACAACAGGATCCAAGGAACTGGGGCCTAGGTGGTAATATACCAGTTTTAACTGTTAACGATGGAGAAACTTTCACATATGGTGAAAATGCGATAGGCTCGAATGTAAGAGAACCATTGGGTGATAATAGATTATCCGATCCTGATTCACTTCCATTATTAGGTGCAGCTTTATGGTTAAGTGATGATAGCAATGATGTAAAAGCCGAAGTTAAAAATATAATCCTTGGTAGTGGAATACAGTTAGGGTCCTACGAAATTGAAAGCAAAAAAGCAAGAGAAAACTTGGAAGGCAATGATATAATAGTTAAGGATTTGACTGGCAAAACAAAGAAGTTCCATATATCAAAACTGGTTATGAGACCACAGGGTGTTGCTGCAGCACTTTATTTATTGAATCAGGGAACACTTAAACAACAATATGGATATGGTGTTATTGTTGATATCGGATCCAGAACTACTGAAGTTGTTACATTAAATCTAAAAAATATGGAGCCAATAGTTCCTATGTCATTCAGTATTGAGCTTGGAGTTGGAGATGTTGTATCTGAACTCGGAAAAGTTATATCAAAGGAAACGGGTTTTATTATACCTCCTGATGTTGCAATGGATGCACTTTCACAACCAGTTTTTTACAAGCAGCGTGAGGTTGGAGGCCCGGAAGTTTCACAACCAATTCTTGATTCATTAACTTCAAGGATACTAGATAAACTGAGAGATAACCTTAGAGAGGAACTTGACAGGGTAAGTGCGCTAATACCGGTTGGTGGTGGTGCAGCACTGATGGGCAAAAATCTTGAAGTTCTCGCACCATCAACTTTAATTTCATTGAAACCACAGGAAGCACAATTTGCCAATGCACTTGGATACAAACTTGCTGCTGGAACTGAAGAATAAATTCGTTTTATTGAAATAAAATTTTTTTTATAATTTGTATTACCGTTTAAATGTAATTATAGAAATTGTAAGTTGAGCTATTCCAATAAAGTTAAAACCATCAATATTCCTGAAATAAATTATTAATAAACTAACTGTTTATACTAAATTTACACTTATGCACAGGCATTGCTCTAGCTGTGATAATATAATGTTATGTTCAGAAATATCTAAGATAATAAAGTTTGGAGATGATTGTCGATTAGGTCTAACCGGTTTTTCTAATCTATTTGATTTTGACAATTGGGGGTATGCCAGGAATATACTGTACGTTCCTTTTAATGCGTGAATTCATTTGTTTATTTCCTACTATAAAGATATAACTGATATTTTCAGACTTTTCACATGTGTCATAAACTTAACCTTATTTATTCAGGATTTTCATGGAATTGATTCTGTTTAATATTTTTAAGACCTATTACAACATGACATATAGCTTTCCATTTTACATAAAAATGCATTTTTCAGAATTAATCTTTTATCTTTTTGCCTATAGGTTATAACTTCTCCTATTATTGATCTTTATCAATCTTCTATGATTATAACAATAAAGAATATTAATAAAAATATTCATCTATAGCCAACCGAAATGAAAACCTGTTCTTTCCCATGGATATAATAAAATCTATCAAAGGAATATGCTTATTACTATTAATTGAAACCAGCATATTAATAGAAATACTTTTTACCATGTAATATATATTTAACTGTGAAATTTATGTGGATTTATAACAACTTTATAAATTATGCTGCCGCTGTGCCGGAAAGCCTTATTTTTGGAGTAATTCTGATACTGATTGTTTTCATACTGATCATTACCTTTACTATATACTATCTTTACAAGATAATATCATCACAGCGAAGGCGGAAATATACCGGTTCGGAAGCAGTGATCAATGCGGTAGGAACGGCAACGAACAATATAGCCCAAAATGCAGGCGGCTTTATTACTATTGATGGTGTATCGTGGGAAGTGATAAACAGTGGTGAAGAGGATATAGAAAAATATGACAAGGTTCTGGTTACAGGAAGATCTGGTTTGAAGCTTATGGTAAAAAAGCTCAAGAAATAGTATGAAGAATTGATTTCAGAAGATTTAACTAAAAACATAATATTTTATTTCCGGTTTCTGTACTTTAAATTTAGCTTAAAAGTATAATTTTTATCCCCCTGAAGATCATGATAAAAGTATTGTAATTATTTTTTACTACGATAAATTTAACATCTGTTAAATTATTACTGTATATGGAATATGGATGCTATATATGTAATAAAATTATAAAGACCGGAGAAAAGTTTACTTTTACAAAGGAAGGGCCAGTACATATGGATTGCCTTCTTGCAATAGAAAGGAAAAAAGTTCCTGAAAACAAACAGGAATACCTGAGAAATCTTGCAATGGTACTTGATTCTGAATTGACATACCTTGTTAGCCTGCTGTCATTAAAGTCGGATGATAAGGAGTCCTCTGAGCTTATAAGGCGCAGAATAACAGCAATAGAAAAGCAGGCTGGTGAAACAACTGGTTTAATTTATAATTTATAAAAAAATTATTTTTTCTTTTTGAATTCAGTATATCCGCATTTTCCACATGAATAGCGGTCTGCATGTTCTGCCAGAAATACACCGGCACCGCATCTCGGGCATGTTTTGCGCTTTCGTACTATCTTGTCATTTTCTACTGCGTATAATTCTCTTTTTTCCATTATTTACTCTCCTTTTCCTTTAATCCATTTCTAATCAATTCATAATCAGGTTCGTATAGCATTGCATGTTCTTTAGTATCATATATCTTTACATATCCCTTTAAAGAGTCCTTTCCTGTTTCCTGTATGTTTCTGTCAACTATTATGACATCTTCCTTTGCCTTATAATAATCCATAAGCATTTTTTTAATGGTGTTCCTGCTTAATGTTTTCCCCGATTTAAAGTCTATTGTATAATTTATCTCTTTTCTAAAAAGCAGTTTATTATCTCTTTCCGAATCGACTTTGAAGTTCTTTATCAATTTTTCATCGCTCATTTTTGTACATCTCCATTATCATATTATTTATCTTTTCTTTTATTTCATCATTGATTTTTATGTATGCCATGCCTGTATCAGGTATGCCATAAACTATTACTGTATTCTTATCTGCATAAAAGATTATTGGTATTACTGCCAAATCTTCCTCACCCTTTACTTCTATCCTTCCAGTGACTCCAGAAGCAATAAAATCCCTGATTTTATCAATAAGTTCCATTGAAATAGTTCCAGGCGGATTTAAAACAGACACAGAACCGCTAATATGTTCAAATTTTTTCTGATCCCTCTTTGTCACCAGATCCACAACCTGAAGTTCAATGTTTACACCTGCATTTTTTAGATTCTCGGTTGTAACATCGCCAACGGAAATAATTTTATTTTCATAAGAAAGATTTTTGATCTGGTCAACGGTGCAAAGTGTATATTTGAAGCTTTTTATATACTCTCTTGCCTTTTCGTTGATTGCAATATCATGATCTAACTTTAATGGCATACATACCGTTTTCCGTTATTCCTGCTTTTTTTGCTATCTGTGAGTTCACATCATTTATTATTAAAAAACCAAACCAGTCTTCTTTTGTACGCTCATCGCCGTGTACAGGGCATACATCATCAGTTGTCAATCTTTTACAAATTTTGCAGGCTTTATATGTTACTTTCATAAAATCCCTCAGTTGCTTATATTTTCCTTTTTGGCCCATTCCTGCTTTCCCAGTCCTGGTTGTTTTGCAGTAAATCCTATCTTGCTATCTGATAAAGAAGATGAAGAGAGATTCAGTGCAACTATTCTTACACGTATTTTATCCCCAACTTTTAACTCCATTTTAGTATCTTTTCCCACTATTCTTTGATTTTCCATGTCTATATTCAACGAATCGTCCATAATCTGGCTTATATGCAATAATCCTTCAAATGGCCCAAATTTAATGAATGCACCAAATTTCTGGATTGCCATAACTATTCCGTCCACAACTTCCTGCATTTTTGGCAGATATGCCAGTGCACTGTATTTTATCGATTGATAAACTCCACCATCACCATGCACTATAGTTCCTTCACCCTTCATTTCTATGCTGTTTACTGAAACTATATATGACTTTCCCAGGCTTTTTTGGTCTTCCTGAATATCAACAAGCTTTCCCTCTAACATTGATTTTGAGGCCTCCTCAACGGCAATAGAATAATCATCGTTCAATAGTTCAGGCGGAACCCTAATCACGTATTCATCTTCAAGCAATATGTACATATTTATTCTCCTTTAAAATATTGTTAAAGAATTTAATAATGTTATAAATATTTATGTATTGTACAAAGTATGATGTATAATTCTAAGAACTGTTCAAAGAAATTTCCGGAAAGAAATATTTTTCATGTTACATTAAATAGCTGCAAATAATTGTATTTGGTATTCCATTTAGCCTGAAATGAATATAAGGAATTACCAAAATTCTTTTAGCTGGCACCCCCAGCAACATGGCCAGCAGCATTTCTGCCCCGTACCATTTGCAGTTATTTTTAAAGCTTAAATTATTTTGTGGCAGTAAATAATGCTATGCATAAACCTAAAAAATATATGCGTAGTTATAATTAGCAATTTAATGGAACATATAAAAGAAATATTATCAGATAATTTTATTGGGAAAACTGTCAGTATCAGAGGTTGGGTATATAGAATAAGAACATCCGGAAAAATTACATTTATAGTTATGCGCGATGCATCCGCGATAATTCAGTGCACAGCATCATCGGACAATTTAACTGAAGATGCAATGAGCGAATTATCATCCCTGACTGTAGAAAGTAGCCTTGAATTATCAGGGAAACTGCGTAAAGATCCAAGGGCGATAACGGGATATGAAATATCTATTAGTTCCTGCAAAATTTATGAAAGAAATGAAAACTTTCCTATTGCTAGAGATCTTGGAGAAGAATTTTTGCTCGACAACAGGCATTTATGGCTTCGCAGCAGAGAATTTACTGCTGTATTAAAAATAAGATCAACAGTTTTTAAAGCCTTTTCAGATTTCTTTTATAGCAATGATTATTATCAGGTTCAGGCACCCATGTTTGTTTCAACGGCAACTGAAGGAGGTGCATCATTATTTAATGTTGATTATTTTGGTGAAAAAGTTAATCTCACCCAGAGTTCACAGTTTTATCTGGAAACAATGATATTCAGCCTTGAAAAAGTATTTACAATAGCACCGAGTTTCCGTGCCGAGAAATCAAGAACCAGAAGGCATCTAACTGAATACTGGCATGCAGAAGGTGAAGTTGCGTGGTATAACAATGAAGATATGATGGCAGACGAAGAAAAAATGATAAAATTCATAATAGATGCAGTTTTGAAAAACAATGAAGAGGACCTTAAAATAATTAACAGAGATATAAATAAGCTTAAAAATATAAAAATACCATTTGAAAGAATAAAATACAGGGATTTGATTGAAAAGTCCAAAGAATTTGGGATGAATTTAAAATATGGCGATGATCTTGGTGCGGATGAAGAATATGGAATAATGATTCATTTTGACAATCCGATATTTGTTACAGATTATCCAGAATCTTTAAAAACATTTTATCACCGGCCTGATCCCGATAATCCAGGAGAAATCCTGTGCCATGATTTACTTGCGCCTGAAGGTTATGGAGAAGTTCTTGGTGGTGGAGAAAGGATATTTGATTTAAATGAGCTCCTGGACAGAATCAAGAAAAATAATTTAAATCCTGAGGATTATTACTGGTATGTTGATTTAAGAAGATATGGAAGCATTCCACACAGCGGATTTGGCCTGGGACTTGACAGGCTTGTAATGTGGATTTGCGGATCAGCAAATATAAGGGAAACCATACCATATCCAAGAACAATAAGGCGGGTAAAGCCATGAATGATTTTCGAGCTGCATTGAAAAACGAACCGCATGATCATATACCGGTGTGGTTTATGCGCCAGGCTGGAAGATACATGGATGAATATAAAGAACTGAGAAAAAAATATAATATTCGGGAAATGTGCATGGACCCCGAAATCACAGAAAAAATTACATATGCTCCTGTAAAATTGCTTGGCGTTGATGCTGCAATTATCTTTGCAGACATAATACTGCCCCTGGAGGCAATGGGGTATAAAATTGATTTCAATACCAGTGGACCGAAAATAGAAAACGGCTACAGAAACAATAAAGAATTAAAAGGAATACATGAATTTGATATTAATAAATTAAAATACAGAACTTATGATTCAATCCAGCTATTCAAAACAAGGCATCCTGAAACACCAATTATAGGATTTTCTGGAGGAATAATAACTGTATTATCCTATATAATTGCAGGAATGTCAGATAATAATCTTGTATATACAAAAGAAATCATGCTGAATGATAATTCATTTAAAATAATGAAAAATATGATTAAAAATATGGTACTTGATTATGTCAAAATGCAGATAAATGCTGGTGTTGATGCAATACAAATTTTCGATTCATGGCTTGGTGCATTATCACCCTATACATTTGAAAAATACGTTAAAGATGATATTATTGAAATTGTTGAAAGCATAAAAAGCATGGTACCTGTTATATACTTCTCAACAGGCAGTTCTGGAATTATTAATGAATTCAACGATATTAAACCTGATATTTTAAGTGTTGACTGGCGCATAAAATTAGATGGCGCAAGAAGAATTTTAAACAATGAAACAGGGCTTCAGGGAAATCTTGATCCATATCTTGCCCAGTATAACTGTGATTCTGCCATAATGGAGACGCAGAGTATTGTAGAAGAAACAAATGGAATGAATAATTATATATTCAACCTTGGCCATGGTGTATTGCCTGAAACAAAACCAGAAACCTTGAAAAAAATAGCAGAATTTGTGCACTCGTATGAATGAATTATATTATGATTTTCACAAAAATTATTCATTATAAAACTTTTTTATTTTGTCCATAATTTTAATGTCGCCTGAAAGTATGATTCCATTAATTATTTCATGCACTATTCTAAGCTTCTGACTGCTCATCTCATATATTTTCTCAACTGGGTATAATCTAGGTTCTACATCTATGGGCAGGTCAACAGGCATAAAATCCAGAACGTTCATTTTATCCCTGGTTATTATTATAACATCCGCATCCGAAAATGGTGTATAATTTCCATTTGCCAGGGAGCCGATTAAAACAGTCAATATTGATCCTTTATTCGAACATTTTTTCCCATATTCTCTTAATTTTTTTATTATTAAATCGTAATTAAGACTGAATATTTTGGGAACAGAATCTGAATATTTCCTTTGCATGATTAATACACCTTTCTGCATCTTCTCTTGAATAGTATTCAAATGGTGAACCTTCCGTATAATAATCCGGGTATCTTGTACCAGTATAAACTCTGTCCAGCTCTTTTGACTTTTCTATCAGGTCATTTTTGACACCTATATCATTCAGCTGAAAAAGCATTCTGGAAATAGAATGGCTCCAGATTTCTTTATTCAAAGAGTAATATATGGCCTTTACTGCTTTTTCTGCACTCTGTTGTGCAGCAAAACATGCCCACTCATATTTACCATTCTTTAATGAATCTTCCGATTGTTCCAGATCCCTTCGAGCCTGATTTAACCAGTCAAGTGGTCTTGATGGCATAAGATATTATTGTTTATCTATTATTAATGATTTGCATACTAAACTGGCATCCTTTCCATCCTAAAGAATAGGAGGTCCTTGCTTAATCTACCTTTGCTTCCTTCATTCCAGAAGTCTCAGGTTGTGAAATTTGTTAACCATACTAATAAACTCCTTTAGAAGTTATCATCTCCTTGATGCTTAAACTTCCTGGATGCAACCCAACACCTCCTATCCCATCCTGGAATGATTTTGGGATTGCTTTTCTTATCACATTGTATGCAGCATTGGCATCTGCATTAATTATCATTTCTTTAGATGTTCTGAAGAGTCCTCTTGATATCCTCTTGATATCCTCTTTACATCCTTGTTGAGTATCCTATATACATCTTCCTCGTTATAGTTGTACATCTTATTGAGCATAACGGTATAACGAATCCTGCCTGCTTTAGCATAGACATGAAGCGTCTTTCTGGATATCTGCAACAGGTTCATGACTTCTACAGCTTTCATTGTTAACAGTACACATGTCAATAGTAGATAAGCTTATCACTATGATTGATTATATGGTATCTCCCACTTTTTACGAGTTTTCAAATTTAAATTTTCCACTGAGGGATATAATATTTCTTTACAAAAGATATTATAAACCCTGGCATTGAAATGAACCATCATATCACTATCATAAAATTAAGGAGTTTTACTCCTTCCCCCAAATTCATAACACAATTATAAAACTTAAAATACTGAAAATATTAAACTATAAAGTGGTTATTTAACATACAAAGTGTTATTCAATATATAAAAGGCAAATATCACACCTAAATTTGAATATTGTGCTTATATCTACGCTATAAAATTTATTCCTGGTTTATAGTTAAAACCTTGTTCCTGGAATGTACACCGCGCAGAATTTTGATACTGGATGTACCAATATTGTAATAATTTGCAATCTGGTTTATAATATCTATGTTTGCCTGCCCGTTTTCTCTTTTGGCTTTAGTATAAACTGTAATTATGCCATCTGTAACCGAAATTTTATTTCGGCCTTCTTTTACCCTTACTTTAATTTCCATTAAATTAATACCATCTCCTGAAGTTGAACAACACTGTATAAATATTTTAATATATTAATGCTACATTATGTATTAAGATACTGAAGTGCAATTTTTCAGTCGCTTTGAATATATATAATGCCCATCATGCATAAATTAAGTTAAATTGACAAAATTAATACTCTTAATGCGATAACCGAAAGTGGAAGCCATAAAAGTAGAAGACCTCGTAAAATATTATAAAGATAAAATAGCAGTCAATAAATTTTCATTTCATGTAAATTCTGGAGAAATTTATGGTTTGCTCGGAAAAAACGGTGCAGGAAAAAGCACCACAATCAAAATATTAACAACATTAATCGGGTATGATTCCGGTAATGTAGATGTCCTTGGATTTGATCCCGCTAAAAATGGTTCTGAAATAAGGAAAAGAATAGGTGTTGTTCAGCAGGAAGAGGCATTTGATTTTTCAACAGTTGAAAATAATTTTAAAATATATGGCATGCTATGGGAAGTACCGAAAGAGGAAAGAAAAACAAGAATGGAAGAATTAATAGAACTTTTTGATTTAAATGAAATAAGAAAAAAGAGAATGTATGATTTAAGTGGCGGCCAGAAAAAAAGGGTTCAGGTTGCAAGAGAATTCATGCATGATATGGAAATATTTTTTCTGGACGAGCCTACTGTGGGCCTTGATCCTATAATGAAACGGAAGATTCTGGATTATGTTAAAGCAAGAGCAAAAAATGGTTTAACTGTTTTATTTACAACTCAAAATCTGGAAGAAGCTGATTATCTGTGTGATAGAATATGCATAATGAATAATGGTGAAAAAATTGTAGAGGGCACTTCATCGGAATTAAAACTTAAATATGGGGCATTGAGAACATTAAAAATTTACTATACTTCACAGGTTAAACCGGACCGAACAAAAATTACTGCAAATATAGATCCGGAGAAAATAGTTGAGTTTTACATTTCAGACAATGAAATAAATATTGTTTCAGATTCTGTTGAAGAGATTGTTAATGATGTTCTCCAAAATGTAAAAACCTCACACATTACAATGGATAAAATAATGATAGACACACCAACACTTGATGATGTTTTCATGAAGGTGATAAAATGAAAAGTCCAGCATTTATGAGATTAACAATAAGGAATATAATTGTAAATGTCGATCTTGGAACACTTGTATTTATGCTTGGATTACCAACTCTGTATTTATTTGTAATGGGTTTCATGTTTCAGGGAATTGTCACCTCAGGGGTCTATATATCACCAGATAGAAGTGTTTCATATACAACCTTTCTTGCTCCAGGAATAATTGCACTGGAATCTTTTACTGCGGGGAATATAGGGGGTGGCATGCTGTGGTCAGATAGAAGATGGGGCATGTTCGAAAGGCTCATGGTAGGCCCATTCAGAAGAATTGATTATCTATTAAGCATAATAAGTGTTTCCATAATATTTTCCTTATTTGGTTCATTGATAATGATTGTATTTGCCCTAACAATACCGATTAAATTCAATGTTTCAGTGATAAGCATTTTAATGTCGGTTTTTGCTATAGTAATAGGAACGATGCTCTTCTCATCATTATTTTTAATAATATCCGGAATTTCGAAATCAATGCAGGCATACAATACGATAACAATTGTATTATTTTTTATGCTTGATTTTGCAAGCACAGCATTTTATCCAATTACAAATAACACACCAGAATGGCTCAGAATATTGTCAGGCGCCAATCCATTAAGTTTTATAGCCGATATTTTGAGGGATTCTCTGGTTTTGAGCATTACTTATAATACATTATTATATGCCTTAATACTTTTTATAGTAATGATTGCCTTTTTACTTGCATCAACAAAGGTATACAAAAGCATCAGATCGGGAATATAAAACAGTCCCATTTTATATTTTAATTTTAACAATTTAATTCAGATAAATTTAATATAAACTTCGAAGAATTTATTTATGACTGTTGTATTAGAATTCATGACCCTTGTTGACGAAGCATTGCAAATTATCCAGAGTGCCCAGAATGAAGAAAATCAAAGTCATATGGATGAAGCGATTTCCCTTTACGAAAAGGCAGCAAGGTTGTTAATGCAATCTGCCAGGCTTGAAAGCCCAGAAATAGCGGGCCACAGGAAGGCCCAGGCAAGATCTGTATTTGCAATAGCAGACAGACTTAAGTTACATAAGCAGGATATGGAGGAAAAAGCAAGGAAATCAACACCAACTATACTCAGTGATGATATTATCGAGAAAAAGGTTGGCAATTTTGAAGTTAAGAATCTGGAAAATAAGAATAATATAAAAAAGGAAGGTGAAATTCCGGAAAATTACGAACCACCATACAAAGAAAACATGAAAAATACACCGGAAGACCATGTATTTCTTGATGAAATGGGCATTGATAATGTGGATATACCGGATATCTCATTTAATGATGTTGTTGGCCTTGATTCGGTGAAGGATGAGGTAAAAATTAAGATACTGCTTCCATTAATTAAAAAAGACCTGGCAAAGATATATGATATAAAAGCAGGTGGCGGAATACTTATGTACGGCCCACCTGGAAATGGCAAAACGTTTATTGCAAGAGCCATAGCGCATGAGGCAAAGGCATATTTTATAAATATAAATCCCTCAAATTTATTAAATCAATGGTTTGGGAACTTCGAAAAGAACATAGAAAAATTATTCAAATATGCTTCTAAACATTCTCCTTCAGTGTTATTTTTTGATGAAATTGATGCGATTGCACCAAAGCGTGCCAAAACTAATTCCAGTTATATGAAGAGGGCAGTTCCTGCGCTTCTGTCTGAAATGGATGGTATTAATTCTAGAAATCATGCATTGCTTATAATAGGTGCCACAAATAATCCATGGGATATTGATGAAGCATTCCTGAGGCCAGGGAGATTTGACGAACGCATTTATATACCGCCCCCCGACGCTTCCGCCAGAGAACAATTGTTTATAATATATTTAAATAATGCAAAACATGATGACATAAATTATAGATATTTATCATCTATAACTGAAAATTTTTCAGCTGTAGACATAAGATATGTCTGTGAAAAAGCAAAGGAGAATGTTTTTAAGGAGGTACTAAAAACAGATAATTTAAGAGACATTACAGAGGACGATTTAATAGAGGCAATAAATGCCAGCAAGCCATCCGTTAGCAATGAACTCCTTGCAAAATATATAAAATTCAGGGATTATGGGAAATAAGAATATTACTTTGCAATGACAATGCAATATTAATTTCATTAATTTTTTGAGATTGCTTTTAATAATCTTCAGGAATTTTTGAAAAACAGCATTATTAAATATATTCTGGAAAATAAATATACATAGATCGATTGGTGATATAAATTAAATTATAGAATCATAAAGTCTGTGAAGATACTATTTCAGGATATTGCAAAGAGATAATTTTTCGTTGCTTTTTAATAGTTATATATAATAAAACTTATATTATATAATTAAATCTGAATACTATTATTGATTTCTATAATTATTTAATGAATTTTAACTAATTTTATCCAAAATTAACTTTTTATGATTGAAAGTGTCATTATTTTATAAATTATTATATTTATCATAAATATGAAAAATAGTTTTAAATATGAAGATTTAATCATAAATTTGGTGAGAAAAAATGCCTAAACCGTATGTAGCAATAAATGAAGTAGAGATGTTGAATAACGACACAACCATGCAAATGTTTTCGCAGGTTGGTCCAAAAGTTTGCCAGGTAACAGCCAGACAC
>NZ_JBBIRC010000040.1:0-12718 GCF_037442045.1 Ferroplasma sp.
TCAATGTTAGAAAGCATGTGGATGAAGGAAATGAAGTATTGAAAGAGGTAAATAAAGCCTCGAGAGGAATTCTTTCTGTTGCAGATGTTTCTACAGAAGAAGGCAGAAACAAGCTTTTCAATGATACCAGAAAAAACTTTGGAGAACCTGATATTCTGGTTAATAATGCAGGTTTAGGAATTTTAGAGCCATTTGAAAGTATACAGGAAAACCACATGCAGGCAATGTTCAATGCAAATCTATTTTCAACTATATGGATGTCGAAAGAATTTGCTTCCATTTCAAAACACGGAGTTATAATCAATATAGCTTCATTGGCCGGCATATCTCCATTTCGAGGATTATCTGTATACGGAATGACAAAAGCAGCTATTATAAGCCTCACAAAGTCTATGGCATTGGAGCTCGCATATAAGGGTATAAGGGTGAATGCTGTTGCACCTGGAGTTGTCAAAACAAAGATGGGAGAAAGCCTTCTTCAGGCAATTAAAATGGATGAAGAGATCTTTGCCAAAAAATATACATTGACCGGTAAATTAATAGAACCAGAAGAGGTTGCCGATGCTGTATTGTCCCTGGTATCGATTGAATCCATGACCGGCCAGGTTATAACTATGGACTCCGGAGTTGAACAGATGGTAGTTGATTTTCAGCAAAAATATTAAGTTATTATTCATAAATAATATTTAATATGGAATCACCCGTTTCCCACTTCCGTATTCATAACCGTTTTATGATAATGACTACAGGTATAGAAACGATCTGGAACTATTGTATACGATAAAATAATACGGTCAGCACATTGAATTCCTGAAATTTATTTGATATAGATAAAAAATATCACATAATTATGTCACTTTTTTTTGAATAAATATCTTATTTTTATAGCCATATTTTTTTAATTTTATCTATATTATTAAAATCAGAATCCTCAGTAAGTATATTGAATATATTATTATTTAACATCGTTGCAATATGTAAAGAATCCGAGGGTTTCGTTTTATAATTTAAAATGATTTCAGAGGCTTTTTTATATTCATTTATTGTTAGATCAAGAATATTTGTAAATGGAATCACAGAATTTTTGATAAAATCAATTGTATCATCAAATTTTATATTGTATTTTTTATAAGAAATATATATAACTTCATCAAATGCCAGGACATTTGTATATGTGTCATAATCATTTAATAATTCTATATATTTAGAATCATAATTATCAGTAAAACAGTTAAGATAAATATAAAAGTTGGCATCTATAAATATATCAGTCAAATTCATCCTCCAGCGAATATTTTTTACTATTTTGTTTAATATTGTATTTTTCCATTATTTTTTTATGTTCTTTTAAAGAATCAAGGACCTTTTTAATATCCTTTTCTTTTTTTAATTTGTCGATTATAATTGTTTTATTAAAGTAAATATTCACATTGTCACCTTCTTTTATACCTGAATCTTCTCTAATGCTTTTGGGTATAATTATATATCCTTTTTTTCCAACTTTTATCTCCATAGTTAAACTAATTCCAACTAAATATTTAAATTTAATTACATAACCTTCGAGCATTTAACCCATAGATATGAGTTCCTTGAATATATTTAATAGATTTTCTACCTTCGTTGGGATTGCAGTAAAATACTCTATATTCTCTGATTCAACGATCTTCTCCATCTTTGATAATTCATATATAACTTCATTTACTGATATTTTATTATTAAGATTGTTATCTTTTAAAATTTTAAGGATCCTGAACCTTAACGCAATGAATACTGTGAAAAAGATTCCATTTACCTTATTCTTATCCCTTAAATATCCTTTGTCGGATTCAAGGTCTCCCTTCATTGCCTCAAATACCTGCTCTACTTCTTTCCTTGATTTATACTGTTATTATATTATTAGTGATTATATCCATTAATATTTTGTATATAATTAAAAGGAATAATATATTAATTATATTATTTAATAGGGAGTAGAACTATGTCCAGATCATAAATGATATTGTATATCTTTAAAGATCGTTTCGCGTTTCCATCAACGTTGGCATTTAGGCATTTAGCATAATTTTATATATATATTATTGTTAATATCCTGTGTTAGTTCCAGTACTATATGGCAATCAGATAACCCGCGATTTTACAGAAGAATTCAATTATATCGAAAACATGTTCGGAATACATACCGAAATGGTATGGGATGGCAACAGGAATATAGACGAATCAAAATATTTTACGGAACAAAAATTAAAAAATCTTTTCCCTGAAGGAAGTTTAGATTTGAGCATTAAATCCAGATTCCTGCATTCAGCTGGCAAATCTTCCCCCGAAATCCTTGATGCAAGAAATAGAGTTTCAATGTCTATAGTTGACGGTGTTGTTAATCCAGAATACAATAATATTGGTCAGATAATAGATATTCTAAAAAAATCAGGACTAAAGGCGTCCATATTTGGTGGTGGCACAAATGTTAGTGGATGTTTCAATATGAAGCCTGGATCGCATGTCCTTGCAATAGACACATCAAAATTGAACAGTGTATCAATTAATGAAAATATGGCAACTGTTGGTTCTGGCACGTATGGTCCAGAATTAGAAAAAGTACTGAATGCACATGGATATACATGTGGGAATTTCCCAGAATCATTTAACTATTCTACCGTAGGAGGATGGGTAAGCACTCGTGAAAATGGCCAGGAATCAAACCAGTACGGCGGAATAGATAATTCAATAATTGCAATCAAGGCTTTAACTTCGGACGGAATAATAATGGACAGGATTGTTCCAAGAGAATCGTCCGGGCTTAATGCAAGATCAATATTTTCTTCCAGTGAAGGTAGATACGGGCTCATTGTTGAGGCTACCCTGAAAACTTTTAAATTGCCCGTCAAAAAATTCTTTAAATCCTATTTTTTTAAAAGTTTTGAAAATGGAATAGACTCGATTAAAACCCTTGAAAAGTTTCCCAGTGTAATGAGATTATCGGATAATACCGAAACAAAAATAGCTATAGAAAGCTCAAGCAACTCAAACCTTAAGAAATTATTTTTGAACTACCTTGGCATTCGCGGTGTTAAATCCGGTTCATTGCTTGTAGTAATGAATAATGATTGCAAATACAGGAGTAAAGTTTACGGAGGAATTTCGGCAGGTACTTACCCGGGCCATCAGTGGCTCAAGGATAGATATTCAAGGCCGGGATTGGCAAACATTTTGTGGAAACATGGATATGTTCCTGACACTCTCGAAACCTCTGCAGTTTGGGATAAACTTCCAGAACTTTACAGAAGTACACTGGATAAATTTTACTCTCTGCAAAAGGAATTTGGATTTAAGGGCATTATAATGGCGCATCTCTCTCATATGTATACAACCGGTGCGTGTATTTACTTTACTTTTATAATCCTATCTGACAATGCTACGGAAGACCTGAGAAACATAAGGAACGCAATAGTTGGAAATTTTGTGAAAAAGGGAGCGGCAATAAGTGACCATCATGGGGCAGGAACATATTTCCGGCATTATTTAGATCAGGCCACAATAAAGGCACAATCACTGATGGATGATGGTTTGTTTTCCGGGTGGCAAAATGACCAGTGAATTTTCAATCCATACCAGAAAAAAGGCTATAGATTCCATGGATGGAAATATGTACGATGTGGTAGTAATTGGTGGTGGCATAACCGGTTCAGGGATTGCTAATATTCTGGCTGAAAATGGTGTAAATACTTTGCTTCTGGAAAAAAATGATTTCGCCTCCGGTACAAGTTCAGGTTCATCTAAACTAGTGCACGGTGGTTTACGCTATCTTCAAAATGGAAGACTGCTGGAAGTATTCCGCCTCCTGAAAGAGAGAAATTATCTAATGAATCACACGGATATAGTCACATCATTAGAATTCCACATATTCACCGGTAAGGATATGTGGAACAGTTCAGAACTTGGACTTGGACTTTCCCTTTATAATGTTCTATCCGGAAAACTGGCTCCAGCAAGGCATATTAGAAATGATGGGAGATATCCAGAAACAATAGATGGCTATTACAGCTATTTTGATGGAATTACCATAGATTCAGTCCTTGTAATTTATAATATAGTTTCAGCACAAAATCATGGCGCAACATGCCTGAACTACGTGGAAGCAGTGTCAATAAAAATGGACGGTGAAAATTATGCCGTATCAATTCATGATAATATATCAGGGTCCAATAAAACAATTATTTCCCGGATAATAATAAACGCGGCTGGCCCCTGGGGAGATAGAATATCGCATATGGCGGGCATTGATCCAGAAGAAAGTTTCAGGTTAAGCAAAGGAATTCATCTTGTATTTCCCTTCTCTTTATGGGGAAGAAAAAATGCAGCTGTGATCAGGTCTTCCATAGATGGCAGGCAACTCTTCATTATCCCTTCTGGAGAAATTGTTTATATTGGAACTACAGATAAATTTACAGAAAACCCGGATGATTTTTCAATAAGCAATGAAGATACAAAATACCTGCTTGATAGCCTTAAACCATTGTTCCCTGAATTTGAAGAGGATAAAATAATAACAAGTTTTGCAGGGATAAGGGTTTTATTTGGTTCGGGTGATAATCCCGGAGAAATATCAAGGGACTTTAAAATCACAAGGAAAGGAAATTTTATATTTGCCCTTGGAGGCAAACTTACAGATTATCGTGTGGGGAGCAGAAAAGTTGCCAAAATAGTCTCTTCCCTCCTGGGAAGAAAGCTGAAAATCAAAAATATGCCATTTATTGACTATTCAAGAAGCGCAGGTAATCTTGATCAGATAATAAAATATGAATGCCCTGTGAAGCCCGAAGATATAATGAGGCGCAGGCTTGCCCTGAGAATATATTCTGGAGATTCTGGCAAATTCATGGAGCAGAAGGCTTGTAAATTAATGGAGGATGAATATGAGAATACATATCCTGGGAAATAAATATGCCGGTTCTGGAAATGCGCTGAGAATAATGGAAGAAATCAAACACCTGCTTGATGGTTATGAAGTAACATCGTCATTTACTGAAAAAAACTCTGAAAATTTTATCAATTATATAGAAAAAAATTCAGATATAAAATACCTGATAACTGTTGGTGGGGATGGAACAGTAAATTACGCTATACAGGCAGTAGCAGGAAAGAATGTTATTCTAATTCCCGTTTCTGCAGGTACCGGCTCTGATCTGGCCAGAACTACCGGTCGAGTAAAAATCAGCGAGATCCCGAATATTATTTCTGTTGGGAAATCAAAAAGGATAGACCTGGGTTTAATTCATATAAATGGCAAATCCAGATACTTTATAAATATTATGGAAGCAGGGCTGGGTGGAATGGTAATGGTAAAAGTAAACTCTATAAAACATAGAACGGGATTGACATTTATTTATGCTATTCTGTCAGGCATTATAAGAATAAGGCCAATTGCATCTAATATAATAATTGATAATGAATCATTAAATGAAAAAATAATTGATATAATAATTGCAAATGGCCAGTACTATGGAAAGGGAATACATGCATCACCAGATTCTATAATGGATGATGGTTTTTTTAATGTTCACATAATAAAATATATGCCAAAAATCAGAATTTTTTCCAAACTTTTATCCCTGCGCAATGGCACATATATTGACGATTCATATGTAATAAATCGAAAGGCAAAGCAAATAAATGTAATCTGCAACAGTCTCATAGAAATAGACGGTGAAACTGAGAATGCCTCTTCCTTTACCGTAGAAATGTGCCATAATATGCTTGAACTTTTTCAGTTCCCATGATATTGTTATTGCCCCAACTAACGTTTAAGCAATAATTTAAATTAATTAAAATGAGCAAATCAATAAAATTTGTTGTAAATATTTGTATTATAAAAAATAACATGTCTCTTGTAATTGGGTAGGGTAGAGAAATATGGAGACATATAGCTATTAAAATCGCCGCATCCGGCGGAAAGGCTATTGTCAACGTTAGAAAGAATATTGAGGAAGGCAATGAAACATTAACCGAAGTCAATAAAATATCGGAAGGAATTCTATCGGTTGCCGATATTTTTACTGAGGAAAGCGGAAATAAAATTTCGGCGATTTCAGGAATAATTTTAGAGAACCAGACATTCTTATTAACAATGCAGGTTTAGGAATTTTGAGGCCATTTGACAGCATAGGGAAAACCATATGCAGGCAATGTTCAATACAACCTATTTTTAACTACCTGGATGTCCAGAGAATTTACACCAAATTCAAAAATGGAGTTTTAATAAATATAGCTTCATTGGCTGGCATTTCCCCATTTTCCATGTTATCCGTTTATGGAATGACAAAGGCGGCTATTCTAGGCCTGGTAAAATCCATAGAGCTGGAACTGGCAACCAAGGCCTAACAGTAAATGCTGTAGCACCCGGAGTTGCCAGAACAAAAATGGGAGATAGCCTGTTACAAATTATGAACATGGAGGGAACAATTTTGCTGAAAAATATACTTTAATCGGGAAACTAATAGAACCTGAAGAAGTTGCTGATGCTGTGATGTGCCTGATATCTATTGAATCCCTGACAGGGCAGGTTATAACTATTGATTCCGGAAGTGAACAGGTGTTAACAGATTATTTCAGGTAAAATATTAATGTGCAGACAATAATATTAATATATGATTAAACTGTATATTTTTTATGCAATTATATTGTATAACTAATTTATCTGTGTTTTTTGCCGGCAAAAAAGCAATTGGAGGGAACTTCTATGTGGTATTTTAGGTCCCCGCAAATAATATTCGGCGAAGATTCCCTATCCTTCCTTGAATCCTTATCAATTAAAAAAGCTGTGATAGTAACAGATAAGCACATACAAGATGCAGGGCTTGTTGATACAGTCAGAAAAAATATGGCCGGAACAGAATTATATGTGGTGGATGATATTCCTGAAGAGCCCAGATATAAGGATGTAGCAAAGCATCTTGATGATATAATTAAATTTCAGCCGGAGTATTTCATAGCTATAGGTGGCGGTTCTGTAATTGACAGCTCAAAGATTTTATTCTTTAAATATGAACGTCCTGACCTTGAATTCTATGATGTTACACCGCTTGTTAAACTGGGCCTCAGGAAGAAAAGCAGGTTGATTGCAATACCTACAACCAGCGGAACAGGATCAGAATGTACATGGGCTGCAGTAATCTCTGATGAATCAGAAAAAAGGAAGGACGAACTTGCTTCTCCGGAAATAATGCCTGATTATGCTATACTTGATCCTTTAATGGTAAAAACACTTCCTAAAACGCAAACAATAAATACTGCAACGGATGCAATTACCCATGCAATAGAAGGATATACCAGCAGATGGAACAATCCATATTCCGATGCCATGGCAGAAAAAGCCATTGAACTGATTGTGCCATCTATTATAGAACTGCAGAAAGATCCAGAAAATATTGTATCAAGAAACAATATGCATATAGGGGCATCCATGGCAGGGCTATCATTTTCCAATTCCCAGATTGGCCTGGCACATGCTCTTGGCCATTCACTTGGGGCAATTTTTCATGTTGCGCATGGAAAAGCCGTAGGCATATTCCTCCCAAACGTTATTAGATTCAACTATGATTCTGTTAGGGAAAAATATGATCGCCTAAATGGTATAATTCCCACTCAGTACAGGGAAAGCACACTGGACGAATCAGTTAAAAAAATTTTAAAAAATATAGGTCAATCCAGTAAAATTTCCGAAACAGGAATAGATAAAAATTCATTTCAGGAACAGCTTGATAAACTGGTAAACCTTGCTGGTGAATCTACAGGGGTAGTAACAAATCCAGCAGATGCAAGTATGGTAGATATAAGAAAATTATTTTTAATGTCATGGTGAATAAATAAAGATAATTTATAAAAACCTACCTTTATAAAATTTTTACCATAGGTGCTTTAGGTAAATCATTGAAAATATAGTATTTTTAACTTTTTCTATAGATAATAAGATCCTATTTTTTGAGATTATTCAAAAATATGGAAAGTTAAAATTGTTATATTTATTTAAAAGCAGAATAAATATTAAAGCACCATATCTTCTATTTTTGTGCTTCTGTATTTACCGGCATATGTATTTGTAACTCTTTTTCCGCCATAAAGTGTGGTCGTTTTCTTATGATCATATCTTGCAGCTACTATTCTTCCTATGGAATCGCCTTTCATGATTCCCCCTCCTGTAGAACCAGAAACAACTATAATATTAATATCATTGAATATGTATGGCATAAAATCTATAGTGTTATATGAATAATATCCAGCCCAGGATGATGTTATCCTTGAGCCTTCATAGGCAGGGAAATAATTATCCAGTATTGGCTTTATATTATATGTATAGAAATCCGGTTCTGGCTCAGGATTTTCAGTAAATGAAAAATCCCGGTTAAGTTCATCGGCAAGGCTGGTCCAGAAGGAATTTGCCTGAGGATAAGGCCTCATATAGACGCCGGTGGGGAATATTGTAAAGGGAAACACACCAGAATCATTGAATATATTTTTGTTAATAATTTTCTGTATTCCTGGGGAAGTTATCTGGAATATCTGCCTTTTTTTAGGCCTTAAATGTGAATCTATTCCTACTGGATTAAGGAGTGCTGTAGTCCAAACATCAGTGCAAAGCACATAAAAGTCTGATTCTATGATTCCTTTATCCGTTTCTGCGTATTTGATCTCAGATTTTTGCCAGTTAAATGGCTCTCCCGGGTAATTCAAAGATGTGTCAGGGGCAAGAACAAGTCTCTTCACAAAAGTATTGAATTGAAAATCCACTCCCATTTCAATGAGCTGGTCATAATACCACTTTGAAAGCAGATCCGGCTCTATTATGCCTGCATTTTCATCTATTACTGCAGATTTAATTGAACCGATTCCCATAACTTCCTGCGTGTCTTTATCAATATTTACATTGAACATTTCAGAAAGGTCTTCATCAACCAATCTTGAATGGGGATATTTTGAAACAAAATCTTTATCTTTTTCATGGTCAAACAGGAATAGATAGCCTGTAAATTTCATTCCTATATCTACATTCATGTCGTTTTGCAAATGTTTATAAAAGTTGATAGATGTCTGTGCCATAACCTGGTTTTCCCTCAATGTGAAAAAATCCCTGAATGCCGCAGCACTTTTTGCGGTATTTCCCTGTGAAAACGTTTTAAATTTATCCGCAACAAGAATTTTTAAAGAGGCATCCATCTTTTTTAGATGATAAGCAGAACTTAACCCGGTAATTCCGGCACCTATAACAACAACATCATACTTCATATCATTGGAAAATTCACAGATTTATATAAACATATCTCCGGAGAACATAATAAAACAGCACTAATCTGGAATATTTATTGAATTTATTTTAATAAAAAATACTACTGATTTAGTGATGCACACTTTTATAGAGTTTTGTAAGTTCTCCATTATAAGCAAATCCCATTTTTTTAAATTCATCTTTTAATTCATTTGCAAGGGGAACATAAGCAACTATGTTTTCAGTAAAAGTTCTGTATTTATAAACTATGGATGAAATTATCCTGGAAATATCATTTTCATGGCCCTTAATATAAACAATGCATCCAACTGCACAGGCCTTTATGCTGCAAGATAAAATATTGGCGCCGGCTGTTACTGTTCCATTGCAATCTATAACATACGTTCTTTCAGGATCTGGTTTAATTTTAAATGTGCTTTTATAATTTTCAATTTCATCAGGATTGATAATGTCTGCATCCCCAACATTTTGTGCGTAATCCCTAATTTTTAATCGCATTACCAGTACTTGCTTATGCTCCATCTGCGATTTTGGGTCTGCTATGTCAATATTTTTATTATCCATATAAATGGGATAATTTTCCAGGTTTAACTCCGGATAAATCGCCTTAAAAGCCTTTCTATTTCCATAAAACCACTGTTCACCGTTTTTTTCGTCAACCGCAAGTATTCCCCTTATTACTCCATTATCATAAATTATTAATGACCCCTGAAAATTAGCATGGAGCAATGAAGACATCTGTATATTTTTATATGGGTCTTTAATCAAAAACTCGCCTGCCGAATATATCTCAGTTTCTGATAATGGAACTATATTAATCACTGTTGTTCATTGCTTATTATTAAATTAATATTCTGCTAAATTACTTTGACTGGCATATATGGAAGAATAATTATATTTATAAATTATACTTTAGTAATAAACAATTTATTAATAATATTTATATATATAATTACGATTTTGAAAAATGCAGGAAAAATGGATTGCACTGAGCAATACAACAATAGGCCAACTAATGGCAACAATAAATACAAGCATAATAATTGTCGCACTTCCTGCTATTTTTACCGGAATTCATTTAAATCCACTTGATGCAGCTTCTTTTCCATATCTTTTATGGCTGATAATGAGTTACATGATTGTTCTCTCTGTTTTGCTGGTAAGCATCGGGAAATTATCGGATATATTTGGTCGTGTCCGTATATTCAACCTTGGTTTTCTAATATTCACAATAGGTTCAATCCTGCTATACATTGCACCTGGAACCGGCTATACAATTGCAATGGAGCTTATAATATTTAGAATCGTTCAGGCAGTGGGCGGAGCGTTTATAATGGCCAATACATTTGCAATTATTACTGATAATTTTTCTGCCAAAGAAAGAGGATTTGCCATTTCAATAAACAGTGTTGCTGCTGTTTCAGGTGTGAGCATAGGCATAGTTCTCGGTGGCATACTTGCAACTATATACTGGAGGGATATATTTCTTGTAAGCATTCCAGTAGGCATATTCGGCACAGCATGGTCATATTTAAAACTCAAAGACGTGCGGGAAAGAGCTGCAAGGCATATAGATATTGCCGGGAATTTGCTTTTTGCAGTTGGCCTTATAGTTCTCCTTCTTGGAGTTACATATGGGATAACACCATATAAAAATGATCCAATGGGCTGGACCAATCCTCTTGTAATTTCAGCACTGACTGGGGGAACAACAATGCTTGCCCTGTTTCCATTTGTAGAAAAAAAAGTTAAGAACCCCATGTTTGATATGCATCTTTTTAAATCCAGAAATTTCAGCATAAGCATATTTACTGCATTTGTTTCCGCCATGAGCATGATGGGGCTCATGTATATGCTGACACTTATATTTCAGGGCATCTGGCTTCCAATACATGGCTATAATTATTCTGTCACTCCTCTCTGGGCAGGAATATATATGCTTCCACTACCATTATCCATGGGCATATTCGGTGTTATATCCAGTAAACTTTCCAATCGCTTTGATCCCAGATGGCTTACAACTGCCGGCCTTTTTATATCTGCATTTGCCCTTCTTGCACTTGTAACTTTAACATATGATTTTTCTTACCTTTTCCTCTCCATAATTATTACCATATTTGGCGTAGGCTATGGAATATTCAATGTACCCAATTTAACAGTAGCAATGTCATCTGTCCCTGCTAATGAAAGAGGAGCAACATCCGGAATATTGAATACAATGAGGAATGCAGGGTACGCGTCAAGCATAGGCGCATTTTTTTCAATACTAATACTTGGGCTTTCTTTATCATATCCAGATGCAATAACTACAGCACTTACAGGAGTAAATGCATCGGGATTGGCATCATATTTTTCAAGTATACCTCCAACAGAAATACTATTTTCAACATTTCTGGGATTAAACACTGTAAAAGATGTTATCACTACACTTCCCGGAAGTGCCGTATCGAATATATCAACATCAACAATGAACACAATTACAGGGCACATATGGTTCCCGGAAACAATTGCACCAGCTTTCATGAGATCAATGCACGATGTATTTTACACTGGCTTTGGCATTACTTTTATTTCTGGGATAATTTCATTGTTCAGAAAACCATCCAATGCCGATGATGATATCAATAATTGTAAAAAACAACATTAGTGGATGACAAAAATCTTTTAAATTTGAGTTATATAAGCTGCCATGATAAGAAAAGCTACTCAGGTAGACTGGGATGCACTTAGTATAATTTCCGCAAGGGCAGGATATGATGATTACATAAATTCAGAATATGGTTCTTCATTTCTTGACACTGGTACAGTATATGTCTCAGAGAATAGTAACATTGACGGTTTTATAAAAATAGAGCCACTGGAGGACATGGCACTGTGGTTCAGCGGTCTGAGAGTCAGTTCAGAATCGTGGAGAAAGCATATTGGTACAGCTCTTCTGCAATATATTTATAAATACGCAGGGGAAAATAGCTTCAACTCGCTGAGATGTATGGTTGAAACAACCAATATTCCATCAATTAAACTCATGCAATCCTTTGGCATGTCTGTAAAGGAGAAATTCAACTTCTTTCTTGGTGGCATTGATTTATCAGAATATAAATTTATCAAGTTTAAGCCAGAAAATTTTGTAAATAAACAGTGGAAATTCGATAAAAAATGTGATGGAATATATATCAATGGAGAAAATAGAGTTTATATTTACCGTGGAAGAATGGATTATTATACAATTCTCAATGGTTCTGATTTTAAATATACTAAAGATGGAACAACCTGCATTCCAGAAAGCCTTTCAATCCATTTAAATCTTCAGCCTGATCAGGGATTTCCGTCTGGTTATATATTTGAAAAAGGTATAAAAAAACATTAAAAATATTATTATAAAATGTTTTTTTATGGCATTTCCATGGTTATGTATAGTATTTTGTGTAAATATAAACC
>NZ_JBBIRC010000041.1:0-12695 GCF_037442045.1 Ferroplasma sp.
GGCAGTATTTCCATAGAAGAATAAAGTTTTACAACTTTTTCTGCCATAATATCAAAGCGCTTTTTATCGCCCTCTGTCCACCAGTTAACCATATTTCCATGTTCATCGAAATGGCTTCCCTGGTCATCATAGCCATGTGTTATTTCATGTGATATTACGCCACCTATGCCACCATAGTTAACTGCATCATCCAGTTCAGGATTAAAGAATGGAGGCTGCAATATCCCTGCAGGAAATACTATTTCATTGCCCGTTGGATTAAAATACGCATTTACTGTTGGCGGTGTCATAAACCATTCTGTCAGGTCAACATTCTGGCCGATTCTCTTCAATTGCCTGTTGATTTCAAACTTTGCAGACCTGTCAATATTGCCAATATAATCATCCGGTTTAATCTCTATTGATGAATAATCCTTAAAATGCTCAGTATAGCCTATCTTTGTCCTGAAACTTGAGAACTTTATAAGTGCTTTTTTCCTTGTTTCTTCAGACATCCATGGATTCTTTTCAAGCCTTTCCCTGAAAGTATCCTTTAAATCGTTGACAAGCACAGTTATTTTTTCAACAGCTTCCTTTCCAAAATATTTAGCTACATATGCCTGGCCAAGTGAATCTCCAATCGAAGCGTCTATTACACTTACTGCCCTTTTCCATCTTGGTGCTATTTTTTCCTGCCCAAGCAAAGTTTTTCTGAAAAAGTTAAAGTTTTCCTTTACAACTTCTTCATGCAAAAATGGTGCACTGCCTGTAAGTACTTTCCATTTTAAATATTCAGCGAGATCTTTTCCTTCCATATTCTTTATAAGTTCTCCAGTTTGTTCAAAAAATTCCGGTGCATCAATAACAACATATTTGAGATTATTTACCCCAATTGCCTTAAAATACTTATCAAAGCCAAAATCTGGATATTTTTCATAAAGCTCCTCTGCAGAAAACTTATTGTATGCTTTTTCCACATCCCTTAAATCTGTTTTGCTTCTGCTGTTCTTTGCCATCTGGGTTTCTATTGATAAAACAATTTCAGATGACTTTTCGGCTTCAACCGTACGGTAGCCATACAACACAAACATATTTTTTACATGTTTTTTGTAAGCATTCAAAATTTCTTTCATTTCTTCCTTTAAATAATAATCTTTATCAGGAAGAGACAGTCCATCCTGATTTATATAAAGAGAGTAAATCTCTGCATTTTTAGCATCTTCTGCACTTGAAATTGCAAATGGGAGCTGTACGCCTTCCATTGTTAAGAAGGCAAATAAATCTGGCATATTGCTTCCAGCCATTTTATCTATCTTTTCCATGGTATTTTTAATAGGAGAAAATCTTAGTTTTTCTATTATTTTAGTATCCATAGCTGATTTGTAAAAATTGCCCAGCAATCTTTCATTATCATTTTCAGGTTTCTCTGCTGCTTGTTCAAGTATATGCTTAAGCAAATACATGTTCTTTTCATAGAGCATGTCAAATGAGGCATATCTGGATTTATCCTCTGGAATTGGTGTTTCTTCAAGCCATTTGCCATTGCAAAATCCGTAAAAATCCGTTGATGGATTTCTTTTGCGATCCATATAATTTACAGAAAATCCAATATCCTTTTTAAGTATATTTTCTGATTCTTCCATATATTCTTATTGCCAGATTTTATATAATGTTTCCTGAACAGGCACTAACTTTTCCATTCTAAAGCCCTCAATACAGCTCTTTGCCATAATACATATTTATCTTTTACAGCATGTTTTTCTTCCTGGGGGAAATAAATCTTTTCTGCCGTTGGCATGGAGCTTATTTTGTTGATATTCCAGAATCCTGCAACAATTCCAGCGATGTATGCTGCTCCTGCAGCTGTGACCTCGACATTTTCTGTCTTGATTATTCTTTTATCAGATAAGTTTGCCTGCAACTGCATTAGAAAGTCGCTTCTGGTTAACCCTCCGTCAACTTTCAATTCATTAACTGGCATAATTTTTTCAATTTCATGCAATACATCCTGTACCTGATAAGCCACAGATTCGTAGGCCATTCTTGCCATTTCATTTCTTCCTGTGGAATAATTGATTCCTGAAATAATTCCCCGTGCATCTGGATCCCAGTATGGCGATCCGAGCCCGGTAAATGCAGGAACAAGGATTGCCCTTAAATTTTCAGCATGCCCTGCCATTTCCTCTAATTTTTCATAGGAATTTACCTTTAATAATTTTTTAACCCATTCTATTGCTGCTCCTGCACTGAATATGCTGCCTTCTATGGCATAACTTGCCCTTTTTTCTTCAAGGGCGTATGCTATAGTTCCTGTTAAAGGACCCGGATCGGGCAATTCATTTCCTGTGTTTGCCAGAACAAACGCACCGGTTCCATATGTAGTTTTACCCATTCCATTAAAGATGGCTCCATGGCCGAAAAGCGCTGATTGCTGGTCTCCTATTATGGAATATACAGGTATTTTTGTACCTGATCCTATCGATATAGTCCCATATTCATTCAGGGATGGCTTCGTTTCAGCAAGCATAGATTCTGGTATATTGAAAAGCTCCAGAAGTTCATTATCCCATTCCAGCTTATGTATGTTGAAAAGCATCGTTCTTGAAGCATTGGTGTAATCGGTGGCTTCCGGTTTTTTATTTCCAAGATTGTACAGGAGCCATGAATCAACCGTTCCAGCTATGAGTTCATTGTTTTTTGCCTTAACTCTGGCATTACCAACGTTATCCAGGATCCATTGTATTTTTCCGGCACTGAAGTATGGATCTGGCCTTAAACCTGTTTTTTCCCTTAGCATTCCGGTATATTCTGCCACACTTTTCATAATTTTTTCAGTGCGGCGGTCCTGCCATACAATCGCATTGTATACAGGTATGCCTGTATTTCTATCCCAGACCATGGCTGTCTCTCTTTGATTGGTGATTCCTGCTGCAACCATATCTTTTGCTTCGAGCTTTGCCAATTTTAAAGCTTCATTTATTGTTTTTTTCACTGCTGAAATTATAAAATATGGATTTTGCTCCACAGATCCATCCTCAGGATAAAATGATATCATCTTTGTTGCCGATCGGCTTTTTATTTTTCCTTCAGAATCAAATATAACAGCCTTGCAGTTTGTTGTTCCGGCATCTATTGATAATATATATTTTTCCGCCATGCAGGTATAATATAAATATAATATTTTAAATTTGTATAAATAATTGTTTATTTTTCCATTTTATTTTCACTGTTGCCTTCATAAACTGGAATTATTTTCATATTTTCAGTATAATTAATTACACATATAAATTCCAGGTCTATCTTCCCGGTATTTTTTATTTCATGTGTTGCCTTTGTATCAATGAAAATAAAATCACCCTGATGAAGTTCCATATTTTCCTTATTGACTCTAACACTGCATTTCCCTTTTATGATATACAGGCTTTCAAAATAATCATGATAATGTAGTTGAATGAATCCATCTGGCTTTATTATAAATCTTCTCATTGCATATGCTTTTTCCTGCTTATCTGTTATGAGCCACTGTATGTATGTATCTTTGGAATTCCCAACTTTTACTTCCTGGCTTTCAACATCTTTTATATTTTTCTTATAATAGCCTTCCATGAATTATATATTGATAAATATATTATAAATTATTGTACTTGTAAATAGCCACACCAAAATATTTATCAGGATTATGTGAATTTATAATTGTGGGAGTTCAATGCCAGAAGTTATGATAAGCCATTCAATAAATGTGTGGTTGCCACATAATTATAGATTAATCAGGAAATCTGATATCGGCAAAAAATTTATTTCGGAAGATAGGAAAATGCGGGATTACCCGCTTTCATATTTCTATAGCTGGAGCAGGGATGATAACAACATTGTTATTGTTAAAGAGTCAGGCAATGGTGATCTGGATGGAATAATAATGTTTCGCCTTGTCCCGGGAACGGCTCAGCCTGATAAAATTGTAGTTGAAATGCTGGCAAGGAACTTTGCAATTCCTGGAAGCTCTGGAACGGGCCATGATCTGTTAAAAATCTTAGAAAACTATATTGCCATACCATTGCACATTAAAATAATTGAGATTGAAGCTGTGAAGAGCCTTGAAGAATATTATAAGTCCTTTGGGTATGAAAGAATAAATTCTTATTTCGATACTTCGTGGAAGGAAATAGTGAATATGGAAAAAAGAATTCAATAATTTAATCAAAATAATTTTCTTGCCGCAGTATCAAGGCCTTCAAATGTCATTGGATGCTGATGTGCCAGTTCAGCAAAATCTCTAGCAGTAAGGCCTTTTGAGATTCCCATACATATTTCATTTATTATATTGCCTGCATCATTTCCAATAATATAGCCGCCTATTAAAACAGAATCTTCATCAAATAATAATGTAATTTCTCCGTCCATTTCATTATACACTTCAGCTAAAGTGTCATCAGACATTTTATAAGTTACTGATGTATATTTTATGTTTTCCTTTCCTGCGATTTCTGGTGTAATTCCAGCAAATGACATATTTGGAACGGAATATAAGGTAAATGGAACTGCTTTTTTGCTAAAGCGATCTATTACTGTATCGCCAGCCATGATATTGTATGCTGCCACAAGTGATTGCCTTCTTGCCGCATGGAATAATGGTGCAATGCCATTTACATCGCCTGTAGCATATATGTTTTTAATATTGGTCTGCATTCCTGAGTTTACATGTATTCCATGCCTATCAAATTCTATTCCAGCTTCTTTTAAACCTTCTGGGAAATTGGGCTCCCTGCCTGTTGCAATCATAACCATATCTGTGATTACATTGTCAGTATTTCCATCATTATCTTTAACAATTGTTTTATACCTGTTTCCGTATTTTTCTATTGCAATTACTTCGTTATTCAGGTGTATTCTCATTTCAGGAAGCAATGCAGTTAATTTTTCTACTATACTGGAATCCATATCCATGAGAATTCTATTTGACCTTTCAAGAAGTTCTACTCTTGATCCCATCAATGACATATATGATGCTGTTTCAACACCGATATAGCCCCCTCCTATTATTGCAATGGATTCTGGAATTTTCTTTACTTCTGGATCTATTTTAAAGAGATTTGCACTGTTAATTGCATATTCTATTCCTTTAATTTTGGGAATAAAAGTATATGCACCGCTTCCAATGATTAAATGCTTATAATTAAGGGTTAAATTTCCCTTTTCTGTTTTCACTTCTACTGCCTTATCATCCAGTATTTTAGCTGTGCCTTTTAAAATTTCTAAGCCTGCATCCATGAGCTCTTTTTCATGGTGTTCATATCTTATCTTCTGGACTTTATCTTTTCTTTTTATTACATCAGAATATTTCAGTTCAAAGCTGGCAAAGTCTTTCATTCTCTTATAATTATGAACTGTTTCTATAATGGCTTTCGATGGTACACAGCCTTCTGAAAGGCAATTTCCTGACATGATGCCCTTATCATCTACCATTAGAACACTAAAACCTGATTTTTTAAGCCTGAAAGCTGCAGGATAACATGCACCACCTGCACCTATTGTTATAACATCGTATGATTCCATTATATTGTATTATTATTCTTTATAAAAATATGTTGAAGGGTCCTAAATACAAAAATAATTAGAGCAATTTTATTTCAATTATCCTGTTCAATTTCTCTTAAGGGATAATGATATTTTAATTGATAAACACAGTTATAATTGGAATTCTCTGGTACCAATTTTCCTATTGCAAAAATGTTTAGAATTCCCAGTTATTAACCTGAAAAAATTTCAAAATACGGATGCATTCTATGTTGAACTTTTTCGCTATGTCTGGTATATGATTCTTTTTGGTGTCTTCCTCGGTAATTATTTTAATGTGATTGTCCTGCAACATGCTATTATTCAAAATTATTGAAGTTGCGATTAAATATGGATCTGCAGGATCGTTTTCAGTATTATTAAGCCTTGAATTATTTATTATTTGTGGATAATTGGCTGTTATTGTATATGCTTTATACATTATTTCTGAACTGGTCTTTAGGAAAAAATCTTTTTTATTCTTGAACCGGGTATATACCTTGTCTCCACCTTTTTTTAATTCACTCAATACCTGTTCTATTGTACGGAGTCTGCCATTACTAATTTCAATATCAATATTATTATATAATGTCTTGAATACGTTTTCTGGATATCTTCTCTCAAGGTCTATAAGTGATGATGTGTCGATCAAATATTCCATTTGTTCACCTTTTCCATTAATTGATCATAACCACTGATTTTTATATTTAAAAACATTAAAGCATCACTCAAAGTTATTTCATTTTTTAAATAATTATCATTAACGAGGTTTATATATTTATTTCCATATCCAGATCGCACTTTTGTATAATAATTGACTTTGGCTTTTTTATTATTCTCCTTTTTTTTATTTTCAATGAATTTATTATATGCATCTTTGTAATCAGTTATATAATTTAGTTTGTATAATCGATAAAAAATCATAGAATAACTTAATTTATATTTGTTAGAAAGATAGTTTACAACTTTTTCTATATTTTCGTACTTTTCCCATGAATCTATTATTAAACTGTCACTCATCAGGAAATATGAGGCGAAATTATTGCACCATGTTTCTATATTATCGCTCGAAGAGAAATAGGCATAATCTGAATTAACAATATCACTTTCATTCTTTCTTATCAGTATATGGGCATATTCATGGAATAAAGTAAATAATCTGGCTGTTGGATCTTCCTTTGAATTTAAAACAATAAAAACTGGATTTTTCCCAGTAAGTGAAAATCCTCTTATATCATTAAAAGACATCTGCATTACAAATATATTTTGATTTTCCATATTGCTTCTAAATTCATTCAATGCCATGTATTTATCTTTCATATCTTCCTGGTTACTCAGACTTAAGAACTTTTTTCGTTCTTTTATTGCCACTTCTTCCGGATCACTATCAATGCTATAAAATTCTATATCTGGTTCTTTTTGCATGCCAAGATTTTCATCAAGAGTTTCAACAACGTCCTGATAAAATTTAATTTGCTTGATTTTTAATAGTGTATCATATGATTTTTCAATTTTTCCATTATAATCTCTAAAAACGCCCATTGGGATATCTAGCGGAACTTTTTCTGACATAAAGGCAAGTGGAGCTATTTTAACTATTTTAGAGAGTTTTTGAAGTTGTACATATGTGGGTCGATCCTCTTTATCGATCCATTTTTTGAACGTACTTTTTTTTATGCCCATTTTTTTAACGAGTATATCCTCTGGCATGTTTATTGCTTTAATAGACCATTTTATAATGTCAGGATTTACATTAACTTTAAATGAACTCATCAAATGCATATAAATAAAATCTATATAAATTCATATGCCCAATAATTTATACCCTGAAGTTTTGGCTATTGCCCTTATAATTTAAATTTTATTTTAAAATATACATTGATTAATTATGAATAAATTTAATAATACATTTTAAGCTTAGCAATTTGATATTTTCTGGTAGTATATTTTAAGCATTATGGATAAGACTTTAGTACTATCAAAAAATAATAAATTATATGGAGAATTCAAATACTGATAACATAATATTATTAAAAGGAAACCAGGGCTAAAAAAGGATCTAACATTTAATCAGTTCTTTATGATAGGGCTTGTGGGTTCTTTCGGAAATGGAGCTCTATTTGGTACAGTCATCATGGTAGCTGGAGCTGGCCCTGAAGCAATACTTGCATTCATCCTTGGTGCTATCATTTATTCGGCTATAGGATTTTCTTACATGGAGCTTGCAAAAGTTTATCCTGAAGCAGGTGGTCCAACAAGGTATACAATATATACGCATGGTAGACGGACAAACATAATCAATGCAATGTCCGATCTAATATGGTACATTTTTATTCCTCCAATTGAAGTTATAGCAATTATAGCAGGATTAAATTATTTTGACCCGATATTTCTTTCAGTAACCGGAGCACCTACATATTAGGGTGTTATTATCGGGCTTTTGCTCATGCTTGGGCTGGTTCCGTTCAATTATTACGGTGTAAAACAGTTTGGCCGAGCATCATTGTACACAGGTGCTGTGAAAATATTCTTTTATCTATCAATGTCCCTTAGATTAATATTCATGTCTTTGATTATAAAGATCTTTATGCATACCATGGACTATTTCCATATGGGCCAACTGCATTATTTGCTATTATGCCATTTGCAATATACGATTTTGGAGCTATAAGGGTAATACCCGATCTGGCTGAAGAAACACATATGAAGGATAAGATTCCCCAAGCTATTGGACTTGTAATATTTCTTGAGACATTAATATACATAAGTGTGGCATATACTGTGCTCATGGGTACAAACTGAAGCCTCCGGGGGGTTATACCAGGGCATTTCAACCAGCTAACACCAGCATTCCATGGAGATAATCCATTTTTTATATTAGGAAAACAAAGTGGTGTACTTTATGTGTTCATAGCAGCAGTAATTACAGGAGTACTTGCTCCATTTGTTACCGGATATATTTACCTTGGTTCTGGAACAAGAGTTCTTTTCTCCATGGGAAGATCTGGATATATAAGCAAATCCCTAAAATCCATAGATGAAAAGCACAGCATACCGCTGGTTGCGCTTATTGTCTTTGCAGCTGTTGGTACATTTTTAGTGTTTGTAACAGCCCCTGATCCAAGCATATATACATTTATTGATGATGCAACAGCTGCAGGATATATAGGATTGATAACAACACCAATTGCCTTAATGGTTTCAAGGAGGCAGGGAGCAACCAAAAAATCGGATATGGTGAGGGGAATGAGCATTATAGCTCCTCTGGTAACGGGAGCCAGTGGGCTTATTGTATTCTGGACGGGGTTGCCTTCTGAGCCATATGCAGTTATACTTATAGCCGCTGGTGCAATAATTTTCGGAATATGGTCAAAAGTAAAAATAGGGATAAAGAATGTACTGTGGTATGTACTGTTCATCGGATTTGTTACATTTATGGTAGCTACAAGCCATGATGGGCTCACATTTTCCATAATCCCACAATTTTTCGGATACCTTCAGGGAACTCTAATTACATTCCTTGTATCGACACTGGTAATTTATCCTCTTGGCGTAATATCTGGATTTAAAAAGCAATTCATACATACAGATTTTACCGAAGAGCTTTATACCAAAAAAGGAGCTGAAGAGTGGAAACAGAGCCAGCAATAAAATTAAATTTTTTACAACCAGCTACAATTAATAATTTTTACATTAAGAGCCAATAATTTATACATCTATAAATTTTATTAAGGTCTTTAATGAATTTTATATGTTATACTTCATTATGTGCCAGTAAACAATATTTATAACAGTTGCTTATATATTTGTGCATGGCCAGGGAACACATTGAAATCAAAAAAATTAAAGGCCAAAATTACGCTTATGCCACAGTTAATTTATGGGATAGCAAAAATAAAAAAGAAATAAAAATGAGCAAGTATCTTGGAAAAGTAAATGAAAATAATCAAATAGAAAAAAGGATAAATCTCCCGGAAAGTGCTTACCAGTATGGTGATCTTGCATTTCTGGTATCAATGAATTATAATATGATCAAGAAACTTTCAGGGAACTACGATAAATACTGGAAAGAGATTATAACATGTGCATTGATTACAATAGTTGGAAGAATTCCATTAGAATACGTTAAAGGATATTACAAGAAAACAATATTGTACCATTACTGGCCAAAACTTAAGCTTGAAAAAAAGAATATTTCCTCCATGCTAAGGTATCTGGCATATAATAAAGCCATATTTGAAAATTTGGAAGAATACGATGAAACTGCACTCATAATGCATATGGAAATAATAATACCAGTATATTCATTAAACAGCAAAAACAGGAATGGCACGGTTACCCTTGATATTGTATTTGACCCCGTTCTAATGCGAATTTTAAACGTAGAATTTTTTTCTGGAACTGAACATATGTTTTCCAGATTTTTAAGCAGAACAGATGAGGCAGCAAAGTATGATGGTGTCTCAATACTGGATTCATCACATTATAATAAAATTAATTTAAACAGATTACTAAAGGAAAACAGGATTTTTATTATAGAATTGCCAGAAGATGAAAGGGTAAAATTTATGAAAAAAATTGACCTTTCTGAAAATATTATTCTTCAAAGAATATATAACACACTTTTAAACAGGTACTTGTATTATTACAGGTTCAGTGACGGAAATTTGCATTATTTTATTATGGATGATTCATACCACGGTGAAGATACATATGTAAAAACAAAAAATAATAAGAATATCATTATCGCATTATCAAATATGGATATTGATTCAAATGTAATTTATCAGGCGATTAATATCAAAAAATTTATGTATTCTTCAATATCCAGCTCAAAATATCGGCTGGATTCCGACAGCAAAATGATCCATGGGCAACTGGAATTGGAGGGTTATATTCTATTAAACGTTATTACATTAAAATTATATTTATCCCTTTACAGGAATACAATAATTCCAAATCCAGGGAGGCACAAGCTCATTGATACATTGATGATTGAATTATCCAGAATAAATATGTATCTTGTCAAGGGTGATCTGTATCTTCCAAAAATTAATAAATCAATTTTATCAGATTTAATGTCGGTTGGGGGCGTGGACGATAGAATGTTTTCAAATGAGTTATTTAAAAGCCTTCAAAATAAACAAAATAATTTATAAAAATTATTCTTTTTTGTATATTTCGCTCTGGACTTCCAAATCTGTCATTCCAGCATTTTTTATTTGTTCTGGATGCTTTTTTGCATATATTATTATAAGAACTGCTGAAATAATTATAAACACAACAGCGGTAATAATAGCATAATCCACAGGGTAAGCAGGAGGAACAAAACTATAATACATTGCTACTGCAAGTATTATTGTTGCTGCCCCTGGAATTACAGCGTGTGTTAGAATTTTAAATTCCTTCAATTTTTTGTATGTTGCGCCAAGGCCAAAGTTGCTCAGTATATGGCCTATGAATAGTGCAGCTGATGATGCTGTAACAAGGTAAAGGAAACCATAATAAGGGCCTATCAATATTCCAGCTACAAGGGAAACAAAATACGCAACGCCTGCCATTGTTATTATGGCAATATAGGGTGTTTTATACTTTGGATGGACTTTAGAAAATATGGATGGGCCAAGGCCATCCCTGCTCATTGAAAAGATCATTCTTGAGCTTGTATTTAATGGAGCCAGAGACCCTGCAAAAAGGCTGTTTATTATAAAAACAAATAATAATATTGTAAATGGAAGGCCAATATACTTATCTGCTACAATTAACCCTGGAACACTGGATTGGAAGAATGTAGACATTTTTGAAACTCCCCAGCCCACTGTCAATGCATACGAAGTAAGTACAAATACAACGCCTGTGATAAGAAAACTTATTAAAAGTGCCTTTTTTATATTCTTCCTGGGCTGTTCTGCTTCTTCCCCTAGTGTAACTACAGCTGAGGAACCGGACATAGAAAATATAGCAAGCACCATGCCTACTGCCACAGCTGCGAAACCATCTGCCGGTGCCGGAGTAAATGGGGCAAGGGTATTTTTTGATCCAAGTGCAACTATTATTACAACTGAGGTAATAACTAATAGGGCTATTTCAATAACAGAAGCGATAAAACTGTATGCCAGTGATGGCTTTATGCCAAGATACGCTATTATTGCCAGTATTACTATAAAAGCCGTCATCATTGGAATCCAAGTATAAGTGCCTATATTTATGCCAAGAAAATATGATATTGTTCCTGGAATGAATACCCCAGTTGTGAAAAGTATTGCATTTGTTATAACCATGAAATATGAGAACCCCATCATGTACCCTATAATTAAGCCAAAGGTAGGATTTGCGCCCTGTGAATTAAATGTGTAAAATCCACCTGAACCGTTAATTTTCTTAGAAAACTGGTATGGAGTATTTATCCATAGCAAAACACCAAAAATTGAATTACATATGCGAGAGGCAATGAACCGTTCTTCAAACATTGTGCATTGTTATGCAACATGTTCATTCGCAGCGTAGGCAGTCTCAGTCCTTCCTGCTCCGGGCATGTCAGGTATGCCCGGTGTACAGGTATTCATTCTTCATGGACTGCCAAGAGGCTGACGCACTCACGGGGAACGGTTCTCCGCAAAGGTCAAGGCCACGGAGGGCTATTGCAAGTGATGCAATCCTGTCCCTGTTGTAGTCCTGACCACAGTTTGTGCATCTGGATATTTTCCACTTAGGGTGCTTTAATTTATCACCGCATACAGGACACTCAGATGAGGTCCCACGTGGATTAACATATACTATTTTTCTTTCAGATTTGTATTCAACCATTTTCTGGAATTCATAATATGGCCATCTGTTCAGGTATGTCCTGAATTTCTTTCCCTTATTATCACCACTCTTTCTTATTCCTTTTAGGTCTTCGAATACAAAAGATGCTTCAGGGTTATCCTTCACGAGGCTTGCTGAGGTTTTGTGCATTGCATCCTTTATTCTATTTCTCTGCCTTCCCCTTGCCTGTTTCAGTTTCCTGTTTCGCTTCTGAGGATTCCTTACATGCTTCTGCAGTTTCTGCCTCCTCCTCGAGAAGCTATTCTGTATCTTTGCAATGTTTTTCACAGGTATGGTCTCTATATGGGTAATCTGGTTATCTTCAGTAGTGATGGTGGTGAGGTCTATGGTATTGA